>NZ_JBFTML010000009.1:39432-276222 GCF_056396925.1 Pseudomonas sp. 05N433
GGGGCAAGCCCCCTCGCCACATGAGGTGTATCCGGGCACAGGGCCGGTAGATAAATCCTCAACCAACAAAAAACCCGCCATCCCCTTTCACCGGGATAGCGGGTTTTGTCGTTTCAGATCACACCGTATCTACCTTCAACGAATGGTCATTGAGCATGCCGTTGATGATGGTCGCAGTGTCCGCCCCGCCGGCAATCACACCATTCGCTCCGGGGGTGACGCCGTAGTGGCTGGCCAGGTTCACACCGGCCAGGTCGATGGTCTGGCTCGGCGTGGCACCGGCCATGGCGCTGATGTCGATGCTGGTGACCAGGGTCGCGCCGCTGCCGGTGACTTTGAAGTGCAGGTAGTCATCCAGCGATGCCGCAGTGCCGTTCTCGCCTTGCAGCAGTTGCGACAGGTCGAGTTTGTCGGTGCCCGGGGTGAAGTCGGTGATGACGTCGTGGCCGCTGTTGCCTTTAAGCCACTGGAAGGTGTCGGCGCCGCTGCCGCCGGTGAGGGTGTTGTCGCCCAGGCCACCGATCAGGAAGTCGTCGCCGCCCCCGCCGTTGAGCACATCGTTACCCAGACCGCCGTTGATGATGTTGCCGTTGTTGTCGCCCGTGAGGCTGTCGTTGAAGTTCGAGCCCGTGAGGTTTTCGATGCCGGTCAGGGTGTCGGTGCCTGCGCCAACGGTGTTTTGCGCAGTGAGCAGGCTGAGGTCGACAGTCACGCCAGCGGTGGCATGGGCGTAGCTCGCGGTGTCGTTGCCGGTGCCGCCGTCGAGCCAATCGTTGCCCGGCCCGCTGAACAGCAGATCGTTGCCGGCGCCGCCATGCATCTCGTTATTGCCTGAGCCTGCGGTGAGCACATCGTTGCCGTCACCCGCATTGATAATGTTGTTGCCGGTGCCCGCGATCAACACGTCATCGCCCGAGGTGCCGGTCAGTGTATGGCCGGCCTGATAGGTGATGTCGACTGCCGCGCTGTCGCTGCCGCCGTGGTTGTCGCTCGCGGTGTAGGTGCCGTGGAAGTCTGGCGTGGAGTCCTGGGCTCCGGCGTAGTTGACGGTCATGGTCAGTTGATAGTTTTCCGCCCCCTTCCCGCTGTTGCCAGGTCCCCCGTCGTCAATGTTGGTGATGTGGATCTGGTACGTGCCGTCCGCCGTGGCGGTGATGGTCTGGCCATCGGCGAGAGCCATGTAAGCGCCGCCATTGACCGAGTACTCCATGGTGATGTGGCCGGCCGCCAGGTTGTGGTCCAGGTTGAGGGTCTCGCCCTGTTTGAGGTTGACGGTGATGCGGTCCTCATCGTTGGTATTGTTGGTGCTGACCGCCCCCAAGGCCCCGCTGACCACCAGCATGGCGGTCATGGCGGCAGCGTTGGCGACGAATGCACTGCGGGCGATGGTCACGGCCTGGACGTTATTGCCGGTGAAACTGAAGCTCGAGTTGGTGCCGGTAAAGTCCGCTCCCTTGGCCGTCCAACCCGTGTTGAAGGTAGTCGGCGATGCCGTGAGCGCATCACCGTTGGGGTCGGTGTCGTTGGCCAATAGCAGCTCGCCCGGCACCACGATACTGCCCGACAGCACGTTGGTGATGATGTGATCATCGACTGCCACCGGTGGCGAATTCGGAATCACGTTGACTGTCAGGGTCGAACTGGTGAGGTCGCCGTCGTTGTCGCTGGCGGTGAAGCCGATGTTTTCGGTGATCTGCACGGCCGTGGTTTTCTGCGAGGTGTAGGTGTACTCGCCGGTGTCGAGGTTCACCAGCAGCGTGCCGCTGTTGTTGGTGGCGATGCTCAGGGTGTTGTCGACGGTGTTGAAGGTGCCGTGGTTGGCGCCGCCGCTGAAGTTCAGCGAACCCTGATTGCTGTTGGCTTTCGGGTCGTAGGTATAGGTGGTGCCGTCGACCGTGAGGGTTTTGATGAAACCGCCATCGGCGCCAAATGTACCGCCCTCGCCCAGCAACGAACCGGTGACCGGCGCACCTTGCACGGTGCCCGAAAGTACCGAGTTGAGTTGGTTGAGGTCGGTCACCACCACAGCGTTGGTGTCGGTGTGCGTGCTGCCGTCATAGGCCACCGGATCGAGGCTGGCGTTATTGACGCCGCTGCCCAGGCCGATGGCGTAGTTCTTGATGCCATTGGCGTCGAGGAAGGCTTTGAGCGCGATCTCGTCCGCAGTGCCGATGTCGCCTTCGTTGGGTTTGCCATCGGAGAAGAAGTAGCCGACGTTCTGCGCCCCGATGAGTTTGCCCGAGGTGTCGAATGCGGTTTCCATGGTTGCCACGGCCGCGTCGTAGTTGGTGCCGCCACCTGCCGTCAGCGTAGCGATGATCGACTTGGCCGTCGCCACATCGACCCAGATCGACGTCTGGTCGGTGGCGCTGCTGCTGAAGGTGACGATCTGTACCTTCACGTCACCCAGATTGTCGTACTTGTCGAGCAGCGCGCTGATCGCCTGCTTGGCCAGGTCCAGCCGCGACAGGCCCGATACGCCGGAGGGGTCGTCCATGCTCCCGGATACATCGATCACCAGCATCAGGTTGGAGTCGATCTGCACGGCCGGCACCGAACGGTCCGAGGCGACGGCGTGAGGCACGTCATCGACGATGCTGACCACAAGGGTGCCGGTGGTGCTGTTGCCCAGCGCATCGGTGGCTTTGTAGGTGAAGCTCTCGCTCAGGGTGTTCGCGCCGTCGTTGGCGTTGGGCGAAGTTTTCGGCGCCGAGGTCAAGGTGTACGTGTAGGAACCGTCGGGATTGAGCAGGATCTGCCCGTAGGTGCCGGTGGCGCTGCCGACCAGGGTGTAGGTGATCGCACCCGTGGCGCCAGAGACCGAGCCTGCCAACGTACCTGAGCCGGTTTCACCGGTGTTGCCAGGCTCGCTGCCGGTGACGCTGCCCGCCGCCAGGTCCTGGCCGTCCTTGGTCAGATCCAACGCTTTTTCGTAGACGGTCACATCGGTATCGGTGGCGGCTACGAGGCAGTTGTTGGAGACGTCAACAGTGATCGTGGCAGTGCTTTCATCGCCGTCGGCATCGCGCACGGTGTAGGTGAAGGTGTCGGTGGCGCCGGCTTCGCCGACCGAATTCGGGTTGCTGTGGTACACCGCATTGCCACTGGCATCCAGGATCAGGTAGCCGTAAGCGCCGTTGATTTGCGTGTTCAAGCCACCGATGGCCGAGGTCGAGGTGTCGCTGCCGGCGCGCACGCCGACCACTGCCCCACCCAAGGCCGGGCCATCAGCGCCGAGCACATCGTTGTCCAGCACATTGCCGCTGACCGTGCCGCCCTCCACCACCGAAACCGAATCGCAATGGGCCGACGGCACGTCATCGACGATGTTGATCACGATGGTACTGGTGACGCTGTTGCCCACAGAGTCGGTGGCCTGGTAGGTGAAGCTCTCGCTCAGGGTGTTCGGTCCGTCGTTGGCGTGCGGCGTGGTCGTGGGCGCAGAAATCAGGGTGTAAGTGTAGGAACCGTCCGGGTTGAGCAGGATTTGCCCATAGGTGCCGGTGGCGCTGCCGACCAGAGCGTAAGTGATTGCACCAGTGCCGCCCGTGATTGAACCGACCAACGTGCCCGAGGCAGTTTCACCGGTGTTGTCAGGCTCGCTGCCGATGACAGTGCCCGCCGCCAGGTCCTGGCCGTCCTTGGTCAGATCCAACGCCTTTTCGTAAACGGTCACGTCGTTATCGGGGGCCACCACGAGGGAACAGTTGGAGATGTCGATGGTGATGGTCGTGGTGCTTTCATCGCCGTCGCCATCGCGCACGGTGTAGGTGAACACGTCCGTGGCGCCCGGTTCACCGACCGAGTTCGGATTGCTGTGGTACACGGCGTTGCCGTTGGCATCCAGAGTGAGATAGCCGTAGGTGCCGTTGATGTGCGTATTCAAACCACCGATAGCCGAAGTCGAGGTATCGCCGCCGGCGCGCACGCCAACCACCGCGCCACCCAAGGCCGGGCCGTCAGCACCGAGCACATCATTGCCCAACACATTGCCGCTGACCGTGCCGCCTTCCGCCACTGAGACGACATCGGCACGAGCGGTTGGCACGTCATCGACGATGTTGATCACGATGGTGCCGGTGACGCTGTTGCCCAGAGAATCGGTGGCCTGATAGGTGAAGCTTTCGCTCAGGGTGTTCGCACCGTCGTTGGCGTGAGGGGTGGTCGTGGGGGGCGAGGTCAGGGTGTAGGTGTAGCTGCCGTCCGGGTTGAGCAGGATTTGCCCGTAGGTTCCGTTGGCGCTGCCGACCAGGCTGTACGTAATGGTGTCGCTGGTGCCGGTGACTGAACCCACCAGCGTGCCCGAGGCGGTTTCGCCGGTGTTGCCAGGCTCGCTGCCGACGACCGTGCCCGCCGCCAGGTCCTGCCCGTCCTTGGTCAGGTCCAGCGCTTTTTCATTAACCGTCACATCGGTGTCGGTGGCAGCCACGAGGGTGCAGTTGGCCACGTCAATGGTAATGGTGGTGGTGCTTTCATCACCGTCGGCATCGCGCACGGTGTAAGTGAACACATCGGTCGCGCCAGGGCCGTTCACGGCATTTGGATTGCTGTGATAGACCGCATCGCCGTTGGCATCCAGGGTCAGGTAGCCATAGGTGCCGTTGATTTGACTGTTCAAGCCACCGATGGCTGAAGTCGAGGTGTCGCTGCCGGCGCGCACGCCGACCACCGCGCCGCCGAGGGCCGGTCCGTCGGCGCCGCCGATGTCGTTGCCCAGCACGTTGCCCGAGACCGTCGCGCCTTCGGCCACTGAGGCGTGATCAGGGTTGGCGGTGGGCAAGTCATCGACGATGTTGACGTTGATCTGGCCCAACGCCGTGCTGCCGTCGACGTCAGTGGCGACGACGTTGAGGTTCTCGGTGATGCTGTTGGTGCCGTTGGCGTTCGGGTGGGTTTCGTTATCCACCAGGGTATAGCTGTAGCTGACCACGCCAGTCGCACTGTCGTAACCGGTGACGGTCAGCGTGCTGCCAAGCGGAGTGACGATCGACTGCGGGACGCCTGCGGCCACGCCACCGGTGACCACCGCGATGCCGCCCACCGTCAGGGTTTGCAAACCGTCGAGCGCGGTGACGGTGAAGGTGCCGCTCTGGGTCAGCGCCGATGCATCAGGGCTGCTGCCGTCGCTGAGGTTTTTTTCGTAGACGGTCAGTTCGCCGCCGTTGACGTTCAGGCCATCGAGCGTCACCAGGTCGTCGTTGTTATGGATGTTCAGCACCAGCGTCGCGGTGCTGGTATCGCCATCGGAATCGGTAAGGGTGTAGACGAAATTTTCGGTGCCGTTGCCACCGCCGTGCAAGGCTTTGAAATCGGCATCGTTGGTGTTCAGGGTGTAGGTGTAGGTGCCGTTGGCATTGAGTACCAAGGTGCCGAACGTCCCGGTGAAGGTGCCGCCGATGATCGGCCCGTTGTCGGGGCCGGTGGCAATGCGGTCGGCGCCCTGGACGTCATTGGGCAGCACGCTGCCGGTCAGGGTCAGCAGGGTTTCCGATGCCGTATTGGCGTTGCTGTCGTCCATGGCATGAGGCAGGTCATCGACGATGTTCACATCAAGACTGCCAGTCGCGGTGGTGCCGTTGTCGTCCACCACGGTGACCGCAAACTGCTCGGAGAGACTGTTGGCGCCGTTGGCATTCGGATGCATTTCGTTGTCGACGAGGGTGTAGCTGTAGCTGACCACGCCGGTCGCATTGTCGTAACCGGTGATGGTCAGCGTGTTGCCGAGTGGCGTGACGATGGCATGCGGGAAGCCTGTGATCAGGTCACCGGAAACCACCACGATGCCGCCCACCGTCAGGGTTTGCACACCGTCCAGCGCAGTAATGGTGAATGTGCCGCTCTGGGTCAGCGCCGATGCATCAGGGTTGCTGCCGTCGCTGAGGTTTTTCTCGTTGACGGTCAGCTCGCCACCTTCGGCATTCAGGCCATTGAGCGTCACCAGGTCGTCGTTGTTATGGATGTTCAGCACCAGCGTCGCGGTGCTGGTATCGCCATCGGAATCGGTAAGGGTGTAGACGAAATTTTCGGTGCCGTTGCCACCGCCGTGCAGGGCTTTGAAATCGGCGTCGCTGGTGTTCAGGGTGTAGGTGTACGTGCCGTTGGCGTTCAACACCAGGGTACCGAACGTCCCGGTGAAAGTACCGCCGATGATCGGCCCGCTGTCGGGGCCGGTGGCAATGCGGTCGGCGCCCTGGACGTCGTTGGGCAGCACGCTGCCGGTCAGGGTCAGCAGGGTTTCCGACGCGGTATGGGCGTTGCTGTCGTCGATGGCCTTGGGCACATCGTCGGTGATATTGACGTCCAGCGAACCGGTGGCGGTATCGCCGTTGCTGTCGTTCGCAACCACAGTGAATTGTTCACTGAGATTGTTGGTGCCGTCACCGGCGGAATGGGTTTCGTTGCCGACCAGGGTGTAGCTGTAACTGACCACGCCGGTGGCCGGGTTGTAGCCGGTGATCGTCAGGGTGTTGCCCAGTTGAGTGGTGATCGACTGCGGAAAACCGATGGGCACCCCGCCACTGATCACGCTGATCCCGCCGATGCTCAGGCTGCTCAGCCCGTCGGGCGCAGACACTGTGAACGTACTGTGCTGGGTCAGTGCCCCCGGGTTGCTGGCCGACCCGTCCGCCAGGTTGGCTTCATTGAGGGTCAGTTCACCGCCCGCCACCGACAGGCCGGTGAGGATGACCGGGTGATTCGGCACGTTCGCGGCAAACGGCGTAACGATGCCTTTATCGCCGTTGTCCGGCGCAGCGTCCCGGCGTTCCAGGGGGAATTCGGGAATACCGTTGAAGCCGGCGGTGGGGAAACCAATCGTGGGATCGACCCGCCCGCCCACTTCCTCCAACAGCACAAAACTGTGGCCACCACCCAGCGCACCACCGGGCGCGCCCGTTGCGCCCGGTCCGGCGGCGGTGGCCTCAGCGGTCTGGGTCGGGTCGGCACCGGCGGCAATGGCTTTTTGCAGTTGCTCGACATCGGTCAGTTGCGCCTGGCTCGGCGTTACCGCATCAGTGGTCTCCACATGCGGCACCTGGTGCGCCAGTAACTGGGCATTCATTTGCAGGCTGCTGTCACGCCCCAGCGTCAGCTCCTGGCCATTTTGCATATGCACCGCCACCGCCCCTTCAGCCCCGGTGACCAGCTGCTCGCCGGCAAACAGCCGATCGCCCTCGATCAGTGCCCGTCGAGTGCCATCACCCGCCACTGCATACACCTGACCGATGACCTTACTGACGATACCGATGAGCGTTGCCATGTGCATTCCTCCGCTGCCAACTGCTGTCGGCATCCTGTTTGCGCGAAGAAACGTGCTCATGGTTCAAGCAGGTTGCCCGAGACCCGCGTGCCGGAAAGCGTTTACCTGAAGTAAACCGCTGCCTCCCGACACTCTCGCCAGGCGTGTCGCTCGCGAGGGGGGTGTCTTGGGATCGGGATAAAACCCTCTGCAATCAATGGCATCGGGACCCACTTCCAAAACGACCGGCCTGCAAACGCATGCGTAACGGTTCTGAATCACTCGAGTGACAAAAAAATGTCGCCTCTAAACCGTCTCGCTCTCCTCCCCTCCAGCACTTCTTCGCCCTGTGTCGAAAAGTGAATGGAACTTTCCAAAACCCTGTTGATGTTCCAGAAAGCCAATAAAACAAAGGCTTTCGCATTGAACAATGTGCTGGATTTTTCAGGCCGCATAAGTTTTTTTTGGCATAGCCCTTATGAAAAATTTTTCTTAGCTACGCTTCAGGATGTTCTTAGCTCTGTTGTTACAGGCATGAAACGGTTTCATCTAAAAATATCGTCAAAAAAATGGCGACCGCTAAGCACCATCAGGAATCAGGGAGATGCACCCATGCGCGTTTTAACCCCCCTTTGCAGTGCGATTCTGCTGGCCATGGCCTGCGCTTCTCAGGCTCAGGCGATGTCATTGACCGAGGCGATCCAGAGCACCATTGCGACCCACCCGGAACTGGCGTCTCGGGTCGATGCCCGGCTCTCGGCCGACGAGCAGATTAAAGTCGCTAAAGGGGGCTTTTATCCATCGGTGGATTTGAACGCCGCCTATGGTCGCGGCTACAGCGATAACACCACCACCCGGTCGCGAGGCAATCACAACACCGAAATCCTCACCTACACCCAGTCGGAACTGCGCCTGCGGCAAATGCTGTTTGATGGTTTCAACACCGCCAACGAGGTCGCGCGCACCAAAGGCGTGTCCAACTCGCGGGCCTATTACGCTCAAGGCACCGCCCAGGACCTGGCCCTGCGCACCATCGAGGTGTACCTCGAAGTGCTCAAGCGCCGCGAACTGGTGACCCTGGCCAAGAACAATCTACAAGCGCACATGCGGGTCAACGATCAGATCGGCCTGCGTACCCAGCGTGGGATCGGCAGCAACGCCGACGCCGACCAGTCCACCGCTCGCCGGGCACTGGCGCAAAACAACCTCGACACCGCCGAAGTCGATCTGGCCGATGCCGAAGCGAATTTTTACAGCGTCGTGGGGCGCATGCCCGATGAACTCGAAGCGCCGCCGTCGACCCGCGGCGAACTGCCCGCCACCCTGCCCGAAGCCCAGCAGAGCATGGTGGAAAACAACCCGTACCTGAAATCCGCCCAGGCTGATGTGCAATCGGCCGAGAGCCAGTACGAAGTCGCCAAGTCGCCGTTCTACCCACGCTTCGACGCCGAAGCAGCGGTGGGCGCCAATAACAATGTGCAGGGCGATCAAGGCCACGACAACGAATGGCGAGTGGGCGTGGTGATGAACTACAACCTGTTCCGTGGCGGCAGCGACAAGGCCCGGTTGGCCTCCGATGCGCATCAGATCAACCAGGCGATGGACATCCGCAACAACGCATTGCGCCAGCTCAACGAGAACATCCACCTGGCCTGGAACGCCATGCAAAACGCCAAGAAACAAACCCCGACCGCCCGTGAATACGCCGAAACCACCACCCGAGTACGGGCGGCGTATCAGGATCAGTTCGGTCTCGGCCAACGGACTCTGCTCGACTTGCTCGACAGTGAAAACGAGCTCTACAACGCCAACCGCCGCTACACCGAAGTGCGCTACACCGAGGAGTTCTCGATGTACCGCGTGCTGGCGAACATGGGCCAGTTGTTGAGCAAGCAACGGGTGGTGCTGCCCGCCGATGCGATCGCCGCCACCGAAGTGAAAAACGAAGCGCGCTTGCCTGAACTCAAATGAAGTAACGCCGTGTAGGAGCGATCAATGTGACCAGCATGGAAACCGGCAACACGGGTGTCGATCCGCGTCTTAGTTTCGATGATCCGCTTCTGGACGGCCTGTTGATTCTCTGCAAACTCCACGGCGCGACGGTCAGTCGTGCCAGCCTGAGTGCCGGGCTGCCAATGGCACACCAACGCTTGAGCCTGGACCTGCTGCCCCGCGCAGCGGCCCGGGCCAGTTTGCAGGCGCGGGTGCTGCGCCGTGAACTGGCGGATATTTCCGCGCTCAACCTGCCGGTGATGCTGATCCTCAACCATGGCCGCTGCGCGGTCTTGCGCCGTTGGGGCGACAATGGTCAGGCGCTGATTCTGCCCAGCGAAGCCGACGGCGGAGAACAGTGGGTCAGTACGGACGAGCTGGCCGCCAACTACAGCGGCCAGGCCTTGTTCGCCCGGCCACGGCATGAACTCGAAGACTTGCGCGCGCCGCTGGTGCCGCGGGTCGAGGCGTGGTTTCGCGACACGCTGAAGCTGTCGAAATGGCTGTACAGCGATGCGATTCTGGCAAGTTTCCTGATCAACCTGCTGGGCCTGATGGTGCCGCTGTTCGTAATGCAGACCTACGACCGGGTGGTGCCGAACCAGGCCACTTCAACCTTGTGGGTGTTGTCGATCGGCTTGCTGATCGGCACCGGTTTCGAACTGGTGCTGCGGGTGGTTCGTGCACACTTGCTGGACACTGCCGGGAAGAAAACCGACGTGATTCTTTCAGCGACCCTGTTCGAACGCATCACCGGCATGGCGATGAAAGCGCGACCCGCAACCATCGGTGGTTTCGCCCAGAGCATTCATGACTTCCAGGGCCTGCGGGAGTTTCTCACCGCCGTCACGCTGACCAGCCTGATCGACATGCCCTTCGCCGTGCTGATGCTGGTGGTGATCGGCCTGCTCGGCGGCTGGCTGGTGGTGATTCCGCTGCTGGCCTTCCCCATCACGATTCTCTTCGCCATGGTGATTCAGGCGCGCCTGCGCGACACCGTGCAGAAGAGTCTGAGCCTCGGTGCCGAACGCCAGGCCCTGCTGATCGAAACCCTCGGCGGCCTGGAAACCCTCAAGGCCTGCAGCGCTGAAAGCGAGCGCCAGCACAAATGGGAAAGCACCCACGGCGCCCTCACCCGCCTCGACAGCCATGCGCGCAACCTCTCCGCGCTGGCCACCAACGGCACGCTGTTCATTCAGCAGTTTTCCGGCATGGCGACCATCGTCGCCGGGGTCTATAGCATCATCGCCGGCAACCTCAGCGTCGGTGCGCTGGTGGCAAGCTATATGCTCGGCAGCCGCGTGCTCGCGCCGCTGGGGCAGATCGCCGGGTTGATTACCCGTTACCAGCAAGCGCAACTGACCATGAAAAGCACCGATTCGCTGATGTCGTTGCCGCAAGAGCGCGACGCCAGGCAGCGGCCACTGGAGCGCACGCAACTGCAAGGCGCCCTGGACGTCTGCGGCGTAACGTTCCACTACAACGGCCAGAACGCGCCGGCCCTGGCCAACGTCAGCTTCAGCATGAAACCGGGCGAGCGGATCGGCATCATCGGCCGTAGCGGCTCGGGCAAAAGCACCTTGGCGCGGCTGGTGATGGGTTTCTACGCGCCGGAAGAAGGCCAGTTGCTGCTCGATGGCCTGGACCTGCGGCAACTGGACGTCGCCGACCTGCGTCAACAGATCGGCTACGTCGCCCACGACCTGCCCTTGTTGGCCGGCAGCCTGCGCGACAACCTGACCCTCGGCGCCCGTTATGTCAGCGATGCCCGGATGCTTGAAGTCGCTGAGCTGACCGGCGTGACTGAACTGGCGCGTCAGCATCCACAAGGGTTTGATCGGCCGGTGGGCGAGCGTGGTCAACTGCTGTCGGGCGGGCAACGGCAAGCGGTGTTGCTGGCGCGAGCCTTGTTGCTCGATCCGCCAATCATGCTGCTCGACGAACCGACCAGCGCCATGGACAACAGCAGCGAAGACCTTCTGCGGCAGAAACTCCACGACTGGGTCCAGGGCAAAACAGTGCTGTTGGTCACCCACCGCAGTTCGATGCTCAGCCTGGTGGATCGGCTGGTGGTGCTGGACAACGGGCGGATCGTCGCCGACGGCCCGAAAGAAGCGGTGATCGATGCATTGCGCAAGGGCCGTGTCGGCTCTGCGACGGTTTAGGAGCGCCCACTCGATGCCAATACATACCTGTGGCGAGGGAGCTTGCTCCCGCTGGGTTGCGCAGCAGCCCCATTCACCTCGTTGTGTCAGCTGGACTTTTGCGACGGCTTCGCCGCCGAACGGGAGCAAGCTCCCTCGCCACAGTTTTTTGTTCGGCATTACTTCTCTTAACTGACGGGTATCGTCCCA
Organism: Pseudomonas sp. 05N433; assembly: GCF_056396925.1. Lineage (NCBI taxonomy): Bacteria > Pseudomonadati > Pseudomonadota > Gammaproteobacteria > Pseudomonadales > Pseudomonadaceae > Pseudomonas > Pseudomonas sp. 05N433. Next base: position 51,016 of record NZ_JBFTML010000009.1, read on the forward strand.
TGTCTGCTCAAACACCGGATTCAGCGGCCCGAAGCTACTTCGGCAGTTTCAGCAAAAGTGCCGAGAGCGAGTTCATGCCGGAAACCGCCGGCGCCTCGTTGCAGGATTCACCGCGCTGGTCGCGGATCACCGTGTGGCTGGCGGCGGCGCTGCTGATCAGCGCGCTGGTCTGGGCCAAATTCGCCGTGTTGCAGGAAGTCACCATGGGCGAAGGCAAGGCGATTCCGTCGAGCAAGATACAGGTGATCCAGAACCTGGAAGGCGGCATCGTCACCGAGATTTTCGTGCGCGAAGGGCAAATGGTGAACAAGGGCGACACCTTGCTGCGCCTGGATGACACGCGATTCCTGTCGAACAAGGGTGAAAGCGAAGCGGACCGCTATGCCTTGATCGCGCAGGTCGAACGATTGTCCGCCGAAGCGGAAGGCCGGCCATTCACACTGTCGCAGGAAGTGATCGCCAAGGCGCCGCAAGTGGCCGAGGACGAACGCTCGCTGTATGAACAACGCCAGCGCCGACTGGCCAGCGAACAACGCACGCTGACTGAACAACTTCGGCAAAAAACCCAGGAGCTGGCGGAGTTCCGTTCCAAACAGGGGCAGTTCAGTTCCAGTCTGGCGCTGCTGCAACAAGAGATGAACATGTCGGCGCCGCTGGTGGGCACCGGGGCGGTGTCGCCGGTGGAAATCCTGCGGCTCAAACGCAGCGCGGTGGAAATCCGCGGCTCGTTGAACGCCACGACCCTGGCGATTCCCCGGGCGGAATCGGCGATCAATGAGATCAAAAGCAAGATCGACGAGTCCGAACAATCCTTCCGCTCGGACGCGGCGAAAGAGCTGAATGAAAAACGCACCGACCTGTCGAAAATCACCGCCACGAGCATTGCCATCGACGACCGGGTAACGCGCACCACCGTGGTGTCGCCGGTTCACGGCATCATCAAAGTGCTGAAGGTTAATACCATCGGCGGCGTGGTCCAGCCGGGCAGCGACATGGTGGAAATCGTGCCCGTGGAGGACAACCTGCTGATCGAAGCCAAGGTCCGCCCTCAAGACGTGGCGTTCCTGCACCCGGGCCAGAAAGCCATGGTCAAGTTCAGCGCTTATGACTACACGATTTATGGGGGGTTGAGTGCCAGGCTTGAGTTGATCGGGGCGGACACCATTACCGATGACAAGGGCAACAGTTTCTATCTGATTCAGGTCAGGACCGACAAGAATCACCTGGGCGGGGACGTGAAACCGCTACTGATCATTCCGGGGATGGTGGCGACGGTGGACATTATTACTGGGGAGAAAAGCGTGCTGGATTACCTGCTTAAACCGGTGTTGAAGGCACGGACCGAGGCGATGCGCGAACGCTAAGTCTCACGCTGTCCCTGTGGCGAGGGAGCTTGCTCCCGCTGGAGTGCGAAGCGCTCCCAAAACCTGTCAGCATGATTTCCCTGACACACAGGCTGAATGGTTTTGGGGCTGCTGCGCAGCCCAGCGGGAGCAAGCTCCCTCGCCACAAGTCATCACCGGCCGTGATTCTTCTGATAGGTCTCCTCCCCCATCGCCGCGATCTGCCCCTCGATCAGCGCCTCGAACGGCTTTAATAACGGCTCGAAACTGCTCGGTGCTTCGAGGGTCTGCAACGCCTGCACAATCGCCTCCACCGTCGACAACGCCCCAGGCCCAGGTGCCTTGCGCAAGCGATAACGGGACACCCCGCCCTCGGCCAATGTCACTCTCGGCAACGCCGCCAGCAATGGATTGAGGTGCAGCATCTTGCGCGCCTTGCGCCAGGTACCGTCCGGAACCACCAGCAGCAGCGGCTTATCACTCGCGGTGTACGCCTGCATCGGCTGCGCATCTTCACCGGGAAACAACAGCCGCGCCTGATAGCCCGGTTGATTCAACAACGCCGGCAAATCCTCGAACACCTCGCCCACGATCAACTCGGCATTCTTGAGTCCCAACGCAGCCAATCGTGCGGTATTCAATGCATGGTTCACTTCACTCGGATGCTGCAACAGCAACACCCGCGTGCGGCTATCCAGGCTTGGGATCAGTGGGCACAGACAATGGGTTTGCGGACGCAGGCAGCGCGGGCACTGGATTCTGGACATTTTCTTAAGCCTGATTGAGCTGTGCTTTGAGCAAATCACGGAAGGTCTGGATCAGCGGCTCGCGGCTACGGCCACGGCGCACGATCATCGAGAATGGCGCCTGATAACCGAACGTCGCCGGCAGCAGCACGCGCAAATCCCCCTTGTCGGCCCAGGCCTGGGCGTAGTGCTCCGGCAGGTAACCGATGTAGGCGCCGGACAGCACCAGAATCAATTGGGCCTCCATACTTTCCACGGTCGCCGCGCTGTGCTTGAAACCATGACGCGCCAGTTCGGCCTGGCTCCAATAGCCGCGACCGACCATGCGTTGCTGGGTGATGACCTGTTCGGGGATGCGCCGCTCGTTGAACAGCGGATGACGGCTGCTGCAATACAGCCAGTGTTGCTCGCGGTAGAGCGGCATGTAGACCAGACCGCTCATGCGCGTGGAAAAGGCACCGATGGCCAGGTCGAGGCGGTTGTCCTGCACGCCGAGTTGCAGTTCGTATGGGCTCATGACCGAGAGATGCAAGTGCACCGCCGGGTGTTCCTGGCTGTAGGCGCCGATGGCTTCGGCGAATGGCAAGGCCTTGTCGCTGACGGTGGAATCGATCACCCCCAGGTTCAACGTGCCGCGCAATTCGCCTTTGAGGGCGGCGGCGTATTGTTCGAAACCTTCGAGTTCGGCCAACAGACGCAGGGTTTCCTGATGGAACAGCTCGCCCTTGCTGGTCAGGCTGAAACCGCCGCGACCACGATGGCACAGCACCAGGCCGAGGGCCGCTTCGAGCTGGCTCATATAGGTGCTGATGGCCGACGTCGAGAGATTGAGCTCGTGCTGGGCGTTGGCGAACCCCTGATGGCGGACCACGCTGACGAAGATGCGCAATAGTTTCAGGTCGGGTAAAGCGTTGGCCATGGGGGGGGCTCCATTGCAAGGTAGTGCATGTTGCTTTTGTGGCGAGGGAGCTTGCTCCCGCTCGGCTGCGAAGCAGTCGTAAACCCGACTCATGCGGTCTGCCCGATGCAACCGGGCTTAATGGTTTTGGGGCCGCTTCGCAGCCCAGCGGGAGCAAGCTCCCTCGCCACAAGGGTTCGGTGCATGGTGGGGAGTCTATCTTCCCGCCCGCCATTAGTTTAGAAAAATCTGAACTAAGTATTTGCCCGTAGCGATTCTTCCCGGCCACTGCATTTCGCAGAATCGGCCCACAGCGGTGCCCGTCTCTCCCCGAGCGGCTTACCTGCATAAATAAAACAACGACGATGAGGCCTTACCCGTGGACAAGATTCTTCACCAACCACTGGGCGGCAATGAAATGCCGCGCTTCGGCGGCATCGCCACCATGCTGCGACTCCCCCACTTGCCATCCGCTGCCGGCCTAGACGCTGCCTTTATCGGCATCCCGCTGGACATCGGCACATCCCTGCGCCCCGGCACCCGCTTCGGGCCGCGTGAAATCCGCGCTGAATCGGTGATGATCCGTCCGTACAACATGGCCACCGGCGCTGCGCCGTTCGACTCGCTGTCGGTTGCCGATATCGGTGACGTGGCGATCAACACCTTCAACCTGCTGGACGCCGTGCGGATCATCGAAGAGGCCTACGACAATATCCTCGAACACGATGTGATCCCCCTGACGCTGGGCGGCGACCACACCATCACCCTGCCGATCCTGCGTGCCATCCATAAAAAGCACGGCAAGGTCGGCCTGGTGCACATCGACGCTCACGCGGATGTGAACGATCACATGTTCGGCGAGAAAATCGCCCACGGCACCACCTTCCGTCGCGCGGTAGAAGAAGGTCTTCTGGATTGCGACCGCGTAGTGCAAATTGGCCTGCGGGCTCAGGGCTACACCGCTGATGACTTCAACTGGAGCCGCAATCAAGGCTTCCGTGTGGTTCAGGCTGAAGAATGCTGGCACAAATCCCTGGCGCCGCTGATGGCCGAAGTTCGCGCGAAAGTCGGCGACGGTCCGGTGTACCTGAGTTTCGATATCGACGGCATCGATCCGGCCTGGGCACCTGGCACCGGCACCCCGGAAATCGGCGGTCTGACGACCATTCAGGCGATTGAAATCGTGCGCGGTTGCCAAGGCCTCGACCTGGTTGGCTGCGATTTGGTAGAAGTCTCGCCAGCGTACGACACCACCGGCAACACCTCGCTGCTGGGCGCCAACCTTTTGTACGAAATGCTCTGCGTACTGCCAGGCGTGGTCCATCGCTGAGGATCGGTCATGAACGAACGTGATCAGGTACTCAATGCCGCCGCCGAACTGGTGTCGGCCTTTGCCCGAAACGATCGCGAAGCCTACTTCGGCGCATTCAGCATCGACGCCAGCTTCGTGTTCTACACCCTCGAGCAGCCCCTGCTGTCGCGCGATGCCTACCAGGCGTTGTGGGACAGCTGGCGTGCCGAGGACGGCTTCGAGGTGCTGTCGTGCACCTCGAGCAACGCCTTCGTCAGCCTGCAGGGTGACGTGGCGATTTTCATCCATGACGTGGCCACCGAGCTGCGCATGCAAGGGGAGCAACACTTCAGCCAGGAACGCGAGACGATTGTTTTCAAGAAACAGGCGTCTGGCCAAGAACAACAAGGCCTTTGGCTGGCCTGCCATGAACATTTGTCCGCAATGCCGGAAGGGCTGCCACCCCCTTAGCCAAACAGGTGACGCTCACGCACGATGAGCGCGCCTTTATGATCGGAGCAGATCATGAATAACAACAACAAAGACCAAAGCCTTACGCAAATTGAAACCTACGGGGTCGAGCAGATCCCGGACAACGAACGCACCGCAGGCCCGACGGACTTGTTCCGGATGATCTTCGGCGGTTCCAACACCTTCGCCACCGCCGTGCTCGGCAGTTTCCCGGTACTGTTCGGCCTGTCTTTTCAGGCGGGCGTCTGGGCGATTGTGCTGGGCGTGTTGCTGGGCTCGCTGATCCTCGCGCCGATGGGCCTGTTCGGTCCACTCAATGGCACCAACAACGCCGTGTCGTCCGGTGCGCACTTCGGCGTGCACGGGCGGATCGTCGGTTCGTTCCTGTCGCTGTTGACCGCTATCGCCTTCTTCTCGCTCTCGGTATGGAGTTCGGGTGATGCGTTGATCGGTGGTGCGAAACGCCTGATCGGCCTGCCGGAAACCGACCTGACCCTGGGCCTGGCCTACGGTCTGTTCGCGATCCTGGTGCTGACAGTGTGCATCTACGGCTTCCGCTTCCTGCTGTGGGTCAACAAGATCGCCGTGTGGAGCGCCAGCCTGCTGTTTCTGCTGGGCGTCTTCGCCTTCGCCGGTCCTTTCGATGTGAACTACGCCGGCAGCGTCAGCCTCGGTCAACCGGGTTTCTGGGCGGCTTTCATCGGCGCTGCGCTGGTGGCGATGAGTAACCCGATTTCCTTCGGGGCGTTCCTCGGCGACTGGTCGCGCTACATCCCGCGTGACACCTCCAAGCGCCGGATCATGGCTGCCGTGGTGATCTCGCAGATCGCGACCTTCATCCCGTTCCTGTTCGGCCTGGCCACCGCCACCATCGTGGCGATCAAGGCACCGGACTACATCGCGGCCAACAACTACGTCGGCGGCCTGCTGGCGGTGTCACCGAGCTGGTTCTTCCTGCCGGTGTGCCTGATTGCGGTGATTGGCGGCATGTCCACCGGCACCACGTCGCTGTATGGCACCGGGCTGGACATGTCCAGTGTGTTTCCACGGGTCCTGTCGCGGGTTAAAGCGACGCTGCTGATCGGCGTGATGTCGATTGCCTTCATCTTCATCGGGCGCTTTGCAGCGAACCTGGTGCAGAGCGTGTCGACCTTCGCCGTGCTGATCATCACCTGCACCACCCCATGGATGGTGATCATGATCATCGGCCTGCTGGTGCGTCGCGGCTTTTACTGCCCGGATGACCTGCAAGTGTTCACCCGTGGCGAAAAAGGTGGCCGCTACTGGTTCACCCACGGCTGGAACTGGCGTGGTCTGGGCGCCTGGATCCCGAGTGCCGCGGTCGGTTTGTGCTTCGTGAACCTGCCGGGGCAGTTTGTCGGGCCGCTCGGAGATCTGGCCGGCGGGATCGACATCAGCCTGCCGGTAACCCTCGGCCTGGCCTCGCTGGTGTACCTGACGCTGCTGAGCCTGTTTCCGGAATCGCCTGCGGTGTTCGGCCCCAACGATGCACGCAGCAAGGGCACGGATTCGCTCGGTAAACCGGCGATGCGACAAGCCGCCTGATTCAACACGGTGGTCAACAGAACTTCCGTGGCGAGGGAGCTTGCTCCCGCTCGACTGCGCAGCAGTCGCAAAACAGGTTAATGGCGTTCTCCAGAAGAAACCTGGTTGCAGGATTTGGGGATGCTTCGCAGCCCAGCGGGAGCAAGCTCCCTCGCCACAAAAAGCGGTCTCATGGCCATATTGCTATTCAGCCTCACCATAAAAAAGACAATCGGAGACACGCCATCATGGCTTTGGATTTATTCGTCGTACTCATCTACGCCGCCGCGATGCTGATGCTCGGCTATTACGGCATGCGCAAGGCCAAGACCAACGAAGACTTTTTGGTCGCCGGTCGCAACCTCGGCCCGAGCATGTACATGGGCACCATGGCCGCCACCGTTCTGGGCGGCGCGTCCACCGTCGGCACCGTGCGCCTGGGCTACGTCCATGGCATCTCCGGTTTCTGGCTGTGCGCGGCACTCGGCTGCGGGATCGTGGCGCTGAACCTGTTCCTCGCCAAACCGCTGCTGAAACTGAAAATCTACACCGTTACCCAAGTGCTGGAAAAACGCTACAACCCGATGGCCCGCTCCGCGAGCGCGGTGATCATGCTGGCGTATGCGCTGATGATCGGCGTAGTTTCGATCCTGGCAATCGGCACCGTGCTGCAAGTGCTGTTCGGCCTGCCGTTCTGGGTCTCGGTATTGCTCGGCGGTGGCGTGGTGGTGATCTACTCGGCCATCGGCGGCATGTGGTCCCTGACCTTGACCGACATCGTCCAGTTCGTGATCAAGACCGTGGGCCTGATGTTCATCCTGTTGCCGATCTGCCTGTACCGCGTTGGCGGCTGGGATGAATTGGTGTTGAAACTGCCGGCCACTGCCTTCAGCTTCACCACGATTGGCTGGGACACCATCATCACCTACTTCATGATCTACTTCTTCGGGATCCTGATCGGCCAAGACATCTGGCAGCGTGTGTTCACCGTCAAGAGCGCCAAAGTGGCTCAGGTCGCCGGTACCTTCGCAGGCTTCTACTGCATCCTTTACGGCCTGGCCTGCGCCCTGATCGGCATGGCCGCTCACGTGCTGATCCCGGACCTGGACAACGTCAACAACGCTTTCGCCGCCATCGTCAAACTGTCCCTGCCGGACGGTATCCGTGGTCTGGTGATCGCCGCGGCCCTGGCGGCCATGATGTCCACCGCCAGCGCCGGCCTGCTCGCCGCTGCCACCACACTGACCGAAGACCTGCTGCCGAAACTGCGTGGAGGCAAACAGTCGAGCCTGGGCATGAACCGCCTGTTCACCCTGTTGACCGGCATCGTCGTACTCGGCATCGCTCTGGTCGTACATGACGTGATCAGCGCGCTGACCCTGGCTTACAACCTGTTGGTGGGCGGCATGCTGATCCCGCTGATCGGCGCGATCTTCTGGAAACGCGCAAACACCGCCGGCGCCATCGCCAGCATGGGCCTGGGCTTTGCCACTGCGCTGCTGTTCATGATCAAGGACGGTATGGACGCCAATACTCCGATCTACTACAGCCTCGGCGTGGGCCTGGTGAGTTTCGTGGTGGTCAGCCTTCTGTCCCGTCGCCCGGCCGTAGTGGCGAGCGCTGCCTAAGACTTCTATAACGACCTGATGCTTTCTTCGGCGGGTGTGGCGTCGGTTGCCACACCCGTTTTTTTTCGCCTGAAGGAATTTGCCCATGAAGATCGTCAGCCGCGATCAGTGGTTCAAGATCGAACGCATTTCGGTAGCCTTCCGGAGAGTATCTGCGCTCGATGATTGACGAGTGGCAGCGCCGACACGCCTGAAGCCTGCTGTACTCAGCGTCAGGGACCTCATAACGTTCTCGAAGAAGGACCTCATGACAAGAGCCGCCGTTCGTGCCGCCGTGCATCGTCGCATCCGCCGCCTGCTGGAAAACCAGGATGACTTCGACGACAACACCAACCTGATGCAGTTGGGCTTGGACAAAGAGGATATTGAAGAGCTGATCTTCCGCCTGGAGGATCAGTTGGGGTTGACGGCGTTTACCGCCGAAGAAGACCGGATGCTCAAGACTGCCAGGACGGCGAATGACTTGACCCGGTTTTTGATTGAGATTGGGCGGTATTGAAACGGATTGCTAAATACATCCGATGGGCCGAACGAACCTCTGTGGCGAGGGAGCTTGCTCCCGCTCGATTGCGCAGCAATCGCAAGCTGCACTCGCGCTCAAGCTGACCCACCTGAGTGGCGATGAATGGGGCCGCTGCGCGCCCCAGCGGGAGCAAGCTCCCTCGCCACAGGTGATTTGCCAGACTTACCGACGGCGCTGCTGGCGGCGACGTTGTTCGTCATCAGTGCGAATTGGCACCGGTTGCAGAGGCGGTTCAATCAAACCGAGTGCGACACCCAGGTCATGCAGCCAGTTTTGGATTTTCTCTTTCATGATGCCCCCCTTCAGGGTCGTGCCGAGCGGCCGAAGTTCTGTAGCCCCTTCGCACTGATAATAGTCCGAAGTCCTACGCAATGCTCGCTCAAGATCGCAATGATCTGTTACTGAATTGATCCAAATCCTTGGACGTTAGTTCAAGAAATTGACTGGGCCTGGACCATGGTCGACGGATACACCGCCTGCTGCTGCTCGATCCATGCATTCAGGTTGGCCCCGACCATGCCTTTGCGCCACATCAGCCAAGTGGTCGCGCTGGCAAACGGCTCGGCCAACAGGTGCACCGCCACGCTTTCACGCCCCGGCAGACTGGCGAGCATCGACTCCGACATCAGCGCCACGCCAGAGCCGGCAATCACGCAGGCCAGCATTCCCGGATAAGACTCGATCTCCATGGGTCGGCCCATGGCCGCATGGTCATGGGCAAACCAGGCTTCCAGGCGCATCCGGTAGGAGCAGCCCTGGCGAAACGTGAACACCGAACGCCCTTCGACATCCAGCGCACTGCGCACCGGCGGATGATCGGCCTCGCTGATCAACACCAGCCGTTCGTCGCACAACGGCACGCCGTCGAGCCCGGCCAGTTCCAGCGGGCCGTCCACCAGCGCCGCATCGAGGCGCCCGGTGAGCAGCCCTTCGAGCAATTCACCGCTGGGCCCCGACTGCACTTGCAGGTTCACCGCCGGGTAGCGGCGGTGATAACGCGCCAACAGCTCTGGCAAGTGAATTGCGGCGGTGCTGTACATGGTGCCCAGTACGAAATCCCCGGCCGGTTGCCCGCCCTGCACCGCCGCGTGAGCTTCGTCATGCAAGGCGAACAGCTTGGTGGTGTAGTCCAGCAGGACTTTTCCCGCAGGTGATAACTGCAAACGCTGACGCTCGCGTACGAACAGTTCGACACCGAGTTGCTCTTCGAGCTGTTTAAGCCGGGTCGACAGGTTGGAGGGCACGCGATGCAGGCGTTCGGCGGCTCGGGTGATGGAACCCTCCTCCGCCACTGCCTGGAAGATCCGCAATTGGCTGAATTCCACGCCATTCTCCAAATAAGAACAAGTTTCTCACTATTATTCATTTTTAAAGAAAGTCAATCAGTCCTAGCCTGACGGTCATTGATCCTCGAAACGGAACTCAGACCATGTCCCCGCTGATTCGCTTAACCGCCAGCTTTGTCGCCCTGATGATGGCCATGGGCATCGGGCGTTTCGCCCTCACCCCACAACTGCCGCACTTGCTCAGCGAAGGTCAGATCGACCTGACTGCCGCTGGTCTGATTGCTGCCGCCAACTACCTTGGTTACTTCGCCGGCGCGGTGGATGCGATGTTCGCCCGTCGCCCCGATCAGGTTCGCAGGCGCCTGCTCGGCGGTTTGTGGTTGTGTGTATTGCTGACCCTGGCCTCGTTCTGGGCCAACGGGTTCTGGGCGCATCTGGCGCTGCGTTTCGGCACGGGCGTGGCCAGTGCCTGGGTGCTGGTGATGATTACCGCGTTGAGCCAACCGCTGGCAGCGGCGGCCGGTCGTCCGCGACTCGGCGCCTTGGTGTTTGCCGGACCGGGTCTGGGGATTTTTCTGACAGGGTTGTTGGCCTTGGGCTCGAACCTGCTGGGGCAGACGTCCGCAACCTTGTGGCTGGTGTATGCCGCTGTCGGCCTGGTGACGCTGCTGGCGATTCTGCCGTTCCTGCCGCAGCCGGCCGCCACTTCAACGGTGATACCGCTTGCCACCAAGTCGGCTGCCCAAGGCGTCGGACGCTTACCGGTAATCTATGGGTTGTACGGTCTGGGCTACATCATCCCGGCCACTTTCCTCTCACAAATGGCCAGCGCGCAGTTCCATGGGCAATGGCAAGCCGATCTGTTCTGGCCGTGCTTTGGTCTGGCGGCGGCGACCGGGGTCGTGTTGGTGAGCCTGCGTCGGCACAACCCGAACGCAACTCGTCATTGGCTGATGGCGACGCTATGGCTACAGGCCGCCGGGGTGTTTGCTTGCCTGTTGGGCAGCGGTGCCGGCCTGGCGCTGGGGGTGATCCTGTGTGGCGGGCCGTTTCTGGCCTGCATGCAACTGGTGATGCAGCGCTCCCGGGAACTGGCGCCCCACGCCACCCAGCGCAATGCCGGGCTGCTGACCGCGTGCTTCGCCGTGGGTCAGCTCAGCGGGCCGTTGCTAGCCGCGTTGAGCAGCCATTTCAGCGGTGGCTTGCAACCCGCGCTGGTGATCGCCGGCGGCGGTTTTATCATTGCCGCAGGCTTGTTGCTGCGCCCGATCAGGGTTGCCCAAGTGCTTTGCGCAAACGACGGCGCACCCACTGCTCTGCGCTCACAAAAGTGATCCCGAGCAAAACCAGTACCGCGCCGATCACAAAGTTCAGGCTCAGCTCTTCACCCAGCAGCACCACGCCGAACGTGACGCCGAACAACGGCGTCATGAACGAAAACACCGCGAGGTTCGCCGCCAGGTAACGGCGCAGTAGCCAGAACCACGTCAGGTAGCTGAAGAACGACACCACCAATCCCTGAAACAGCACGCTGGCCACCGCCACCGTGGTCAGGCTGACATGGGTGACCTGACCACTGAGGATCGCGATCAGCAGCAGGCCGACGAAGCCGACGATCAGTTGATAAAACAGCGTCAGGGTCACCGGCGCTTCCGACAGACGCGAGGCGCGCACCACTACAGTGGTCGCGCCCCACGACGCGCCGGCCAGCACACCCAGGGCATCGCCCATCAACATGCGGTGGTCAAGATTGTCCCAGGACACACCACCGGCAAACGCAATGGCAATGCCAATGAACGCCAGAAAAATCCCCAGCCACTGCACCGGTCTTAAACGCTCACTCGGCAGCAACCAATGCACGCCCAACGCGGTAAAGATCGGCGCGGTGTAGAGAAATACCGACATATGCGCCGCCGTGGTCAGTTGCAGACCTTCGGCAATGAAGAAGAACTCCAGGCCAAACAACGCGCCGGCCAGCAAGCCGCCGCGCCAGGTAGTCCCGACCTGATCCCAACCGCCCTTCCAGCAGATCAATAATCCTACAAGCAACGCGGAAATACCCGACCGCCCCGCCGCCTGCATGACCGGCGCGATGTCGGGCGCCGCCCATTTGATCATCACCTGTTGCACACCCCAGATCAGGCACAGCCCGACCATCACTTGCAGGGCAAACCCATCGGCGCTACGCCGGGTGGCGCTCACCGGAACACCTCGACAACACAATCCATGGCAGTGACTCGACAGTAAAAGCAAAGCCCCGGCCTTCCTGCTGAACAGAGGGTGCCGGGGCGAAAAATTATGCTGTCGATTATTAACCAGATGGACAGAAAAAGGTGTCTGCAAAAGACCTTTAAATCGCCACGTACGTCATCCAGCGATGACCAGCGCCGCCGATTGCTGTGCCTGCTCGCGCCTGGCTAGAGCGAAGTACAGGACGCCGCCGAGGAAGCAGCCGGTGAACCAGGCGAAGTTGGCCATCGGCTGCAACACCGGGATGAAAGTGATCGCAACGCCCATCAGGGTGGCAGGAATCAACGCCTTGACCGCCGTCCAGTTGATCCCGCCGCTGTAGTAATAACGCCCGCTCGGGCCGTCATTGAACAGCGCATCGACGTCGATCTGCTGCTTTTTGATCAGGTAGTAATCCACCAGCAGAATCCCGAACAGCGGGCCGATGAACGCCGCCAGCACGTCGAGGGTGTAGTGAATCACTTCGGGGTTGTTGAATAGGTTCCACGGGGTGATGAAGATCGACGCCATGGCGGCGATCATGCCACCCGCACGCCAACTGATTTTGCTTGGGGCGACGTTGGCGAAGTCGAATGCCGGGGACACGAAGTTGGCGACGATGTTGATGCCGATGGTCGCGGTGACGAAGGCAAAGGCGCCGAGCAGCACCGCCACGCTGTTGTCGATGCGCGCCACGGTGGCGATCGGGTCGTGAAGCATTTCACCGAACACCGGCAAGGTGCCGGAAACGATCACCACGGTCACCAGCGAGAACGCCAGAAAGTTTACCGGCAGCCCCCAGAAATTGCCGCGACGCACGTCATTCATGCTGCGGCAGTAGCGACTGAAATCACCGAAGTTCAGGGTCGGACCGGAAAAGTACGACACCACCAATGCCGTTGCCACGATCACCTGGCCGAAGGCTTCCCAGCCAGACAGGGATTTCTCCGCCAGGGTGAAGCTGATATTGCTCCAGCCGGCCTGCCAAACGATCCAGCCGGCGAGCAGGAACATCACGCCGTACACCACGGGGCCGGCCCAGTCGATGAAGCGGCGGATCGACTCCATGCCGGTCCAGAACACCAGCGCCTGGACGAACCACAGGCTGAGGAAACCGAACCAGCCGAGGTAGGACAAACCGGCAAAGTGCGGTTCGGCGTAGGCCGCCATCGCAGGAAAAAACCGCAGCACGACGATGATGAGTGCACTGGACGCCAGGTACGTCTGAATCCCGTACCAGGCCACCGCAATCAGGCCGCGAATGACCGCAGGAATATTCGCCCCGAACACCCCGAACGCCAGTCGGCAGATCACCGGGTAAGGCACCGCGGCTTGCTGACTCGGCCTGGCCACCAGGTTGGCGATCAACTGCACGATGCAAATCCCGCCGAGCAAGGCAATCAACACCTGCCAACTGGCCAGCCCAAGCGCAAACAAGCTGGCGGCGAACACATAGCCGCCGACGCTGTGCACGTCGCTCATCCAGAAGGCAAAGATGTTGTACCAATTCCATGTCTGCGGCAGTGGCCCCAGGTCCTGGTTATACAGGCGCGGGCTGTAGCCATTGGGCAATTGTTCGGTCATCGCGGGGCTCCTCGAAAGTACAGGCGCGGCCCCCGGGATGGGTGTGGCGAGCACACTGCGTACGGGAGCCGGCATGGTTTGTATACGAGTTGCTACGCAGAATGCGTGCCATACGATCTAAAGGTGTGACAAATCTGGCTTCCAACCCTGTTCAGAGCACAGCCTTCAAGTCGTAGAGGGGGTGATAATGCCCATGAACAGGGCGTCCGCGCCTGCAAACGGTGCAGGGCGTTATGTATACAAAGAGATGGGTGACTGCTACGCAGAAGGCTACCGTAGGCTGGATCCTTTTTTGATCACAACCTGCGGTAGCGCCTACCGGGGCCGGTGCAGGTCAGCTGAGTTCGATACGATCAGCGTGAATGACGATCTGGCCGTTCTTGTACAACGCACCGATGGCCTTTTTGAAGTTGCCCTTGCTGACGCCGAACATACTGCTGATCAGTGTCGGGTCGCTCTTGTCGCTGACTGGCAGGGTGCCGTTGTTGTCGCGCAACTTGGCGAGAATCTTCGAGTTCAGACTGGTGGCAGCGGCTTCGCCCACCGGCTGCAGGCTCAAGCTGATCTTGCCGTCGGCACGGACTTCTTTGATAAAGCCCTTCTCTTCTTTACCGGCGCGCATGAACTTGAAGATTTCGTTCTTGTGGATCAAGCCCCAGTGCTTGTTGTTGATGATTGCCTTGAAGCCCATATCGGTCGCTTCGGCTACCAGCAAATCAACTTCCTGGCCCGGGGTGTAGTTGGCCGGGGTCTTGTCCAGATAACGGTCCAGACGTGCCGTCGCGGTGATGCGCCGGGTGTGTTTGTCGAGGTAGACGTGCACCACGACATACTCGCCGGCAGTCATCTGGCGCTTTTCTTCGGAATACGGCAGCAGCAGATCCTTCGGCAACCCCCAATCCAGGAACACGCCGATGCTGTTGACTTCAACGACTTTCAAACTGGCGAATTCACCGACCTGAACTTTCGGCTTTTCGGTGGTGGCGATAAGTTTGTCATCGCTATCCAGATAAATAAAAACGTTGAGCCAATCTTCATCTTCGCTGGGAATATCTTTGGGAATATAACGATTAGGCAGAAGGATTTCGCCGTCCGCGCCACCGTCCAGATATAAACCGAAGTTAGTGTGTTTAACCACTTGCAAACTGTTGTAACGCCCGACTAAAGCCATGTCCAATACCCTCATTGCGTGGGCGGCATTCTACCCGGTTTTGCGGGCGGCGTTCGGCGGGCCGGCCCGGTGGCGCGAGAAAATCCACGCAAGGCCCTAATTTCCCTGGGTTTGGCGGGCGTGTTTGGCCGCTCGTCAGGCCGTTCGGGTGGTCTGGACGGTGGCCAGCCCATCCGAAAAGCACTATTTCCCCACTGAGGTTTTTAGTTAAAACAGCAGCTTAGGGGACTATTCCAAATAATAACTTGCGATTATTCGCGCACCTGCCGTGTGTATTTCGGGAGGATATTTACCAAGCAATTGTCAAGTATTTCCTGTACGATGCCTGGCCAAGTTAATTTCTACAGGTTAATGGCCGCCATGCGTGTAAAAGCATCCAACAGCAAAGCAAAGCCAGCTCCAGCCGTTGAAACCAGCGAATCGATCAACAATCAGATCGCTGCGTTCCTCAAGTCCGGTGGCGAGATCCAGCAAATTGCCAAAGGCGTCAGCGGCCAGACGTTCGGCCCGTCCAAGCAGATCACGCTGGGCAAAAAGTAATTCCCCCGCTTTAACTGGTCCCTAAGCGCTTTGAGCTTCGAAGCGCTTGGACTGGAACCCTCCAGCAACACCCCATAAAACAAATCAATATTTCAACAATCGACGAACGGCCCTCGATGCCGAACATTCGCCGGTATGCTTGCACGTGTCTGGATCAAGCGTTTCAGCAGGTTTTCACCACCTGCTCCTCGCAGCTCATGGAGTGACGCATGCTCAAGCCCCCTTTTCTCCTGCTCGCCAGCCTGTTGTGGTGTTCCGTCGCCCATGCGCAAGTCTTCCAGCGCGAATTGGGCGATTTCGATCTCAAACTCGCCACCACCCCCAGCCGCAGCATGGCCCAAGGGCTGGTCAAACCCTCGACGACCGGCTCGTTCCACGGTGGCCTCGACCTGAGCCACGACAGCGGCTTCTACGTGGGCCAATGGTCCCCCAGCATGGGGCTTAGTCCTTCGAGCAACCTTGAAGTCGACTCCTACATGGGCTTTAAACAGCCCTTCGATCACTCCCTCGGCTACGAAGTGGGCATGATTCGTTACAGTTACCCCAAAGCGGATACCCTCGACAGCCAGGAGCTTTTCGGCGGCCTGACCCTACTGGATAGCCGTTTCGGCGCTGCCTTCAGCAACGACCCGGACAAACAGAACAGCACCCTGTTCGCCGACCTCAGTGGCAATCAGCCGTTCGGCATCGGGGTCAGCCTGAAATACACCACTCACCAGCTCAATACGCCGGTATCCGTTGACGGTGGATATGTAGGCAGTTTTACCGACTGGTCGGTGAAATTGTCCCGGCCGTTCATGGGTATCGACTTGGACTTGATCTACAGTGACTCAAGCCTGAGCGGCAGCGATTGCTCCGCCTATTCCGGCCACAATAGCGAATGCGACGGCCTGGTCACTCTCAAGGCTGTACGCGCCTTCTATTAATCGGCTGAACTGCCAGGCTCGTCCTGCGTTCACATAAAAGAACCCAATAAAAAACCAGGTCTTCGCAAGGGCTTGCCATGTCGCATTGGTTGAAACAGATCACCGTCATCCTCACGCTCAGCCTCACCATCGCCGCCTGCACCCGCGTGGGCCTGGCTTACCGCAACCTCGACGTGATCATTCCCTGGACGCTCAGCGACTACCTGGACATGAACCGCCAGCAAAAAGACTGGTTGAACGAGCGGCTCAAGGAACACCTGCGCTGGCACTGCACCACGCAACTACCCGGCTACCTCGACTGGCTGAATCGGTTACAGACCATGATCGAGACCAACCAGATCACCGACGCCGAGCTGCAAGCCCGTACCCAGGAAGCCAAACAAGCCATCGCCGAAACCGCCCGGGAAATCACCCCATCGGCCATCGAACTGCTGCAAGGGCTGGATGACAAGCAAGTCGCGGAAATGAACGACGCTTTCGCCAAGGACCTGCGCAAACGCCAGGAGGAATATCTGAAGCCACCTCTCGAGCAACAGATCAAAGAGCGAAGCAAGCGCATGGAAAAACGCCTGAATGCCTGGCTCGGACCACTCAGCCCAACCCAACAGCAACGGGTGATGGCTTGGTCGAGCGCCCTGGGGGATCAGAACAAAGAATGGATTGCCAACCGCGTCCATTGGCAACAGCAATTCAGCGCGGCGGTCGCGCAACGTCAGAGTCCGCAATTCCCACAGCAAATCGAGACACTTCTGGTCGATCGCGAGAGTTTATGGACCCCCGCTTACCGTGTGGCCTATGCCAACACCGAAGCCCAGGCTCGGGCATTGCTGGTGGACTTGATGGCCGAGAGCACGCCGTTTCAGCGTCAACGGTTGCTGCATAAGATTGAAGACATGCGCAAGGACTTCACTGATTTGAAATGCCTGAAAGCGGCGCAACGAGGATAGGTTCTAAAGCTGCAAGCTTCACGCAATCTGAGCCTTCGACGCCACTTCATCAAACGTCAATTCATCCAGCGCATCTTCCTGCTCATCCAGCACCTGGCGCGGATGCTCATTTCCCGGGATGCTGCTGTCGATCAGGCTCAACAAACTCGAGCCCCGGGGTGTCAATATGTAATTCTCGCCATTGCCACCCTGATCCTCCGGCCGAGGCTCGATATACCCCCGCAACAGCAGTATTTTTTCGTACTCACCGGCCATCGTTTTCAGGCGATCCAGATTCTCGAACGGCTCGCCCGCGGAGGCTTTCGCCGCCGCATACTGCTCGGCATAAGGCCGTGGAGTGAAACTGCGGCCAGCACTGTTCTGCACTTCGTGCAGTAAATGCTCGATCAAATCCCAGTTATAAGTCGTCATCCTGATCAACCTCCAGTGCCCACGAGTGAAATGGCCTTCATAGGTTGTGACCGACAGGGAGTGCAGCCGTTCAGCCGAGTTCTTTCCCCCAACCGACCGGCGGCCTGTCGATTTGAGCGCAGGCCAAACGACTAGGCTGTGTAAGACGGTTTACCCCTCTGCGCGGATCGACTTTCGCCACAGCAAGCAGGAGAAATCAGCATGAACATACAGAATCATCCGGTCGTGTCCCGGGAAGAATGGGTCGCGGCCCGCAAACAACACTTGGCCCACGAAAAAGCCTTCACCAAAGAACGAGACAAACTCAGCGCCGAACGCCGCGCCCTGCCCTGGGTAAAAATCGACAAACCCTACCGCTTTCAGGGCACCAACGGCGAACTGAGCCTGACCGACCTGTTCGGCGGCCGCAGCCAGTTGATCGTCTACCACTTCATGTTCGCCGCTGGCTGGGACGAAGGCTGCCCAGGCTGCTCGTTCCTCTCCGACCACATCGACGGCGCCAACCAACACCTGGCCCACCACGACGTCGCCGTGGTCGCGGTTTCCCACGCACCGTTCGCCGAATTCCAACCGTTCAAACAGCGCATGGGCTGGAAATTCGATTGGGTCTCATCTGAAGGCTGCGACTTCAACTACGACTTCGGTGTCTGCGCCCGGGCCGAAGACGTCACCGCCGGGAAAGCGACTTACAACTACGAAAAAACTGACGGCGTTGAGGAAGAACTTCCAGGGCTTAGCGTGTTTTATCGCAACGAAGCGGGGGAGATTTTTCACACCTATTCAACGTATGCGAGAGGCCTGGATCTGCTGGTCGGTGCCTACAACTACCTCGACCTAACGCCTAAGGGGCGTAATGAAGAGGAGATCATGGATTGGGTGAGGCATCACGATCGGTATGAAGACAAGGTGTCAGCTAGTTGCTGCCATGGGGGGAATGCTTGAAGGATGAAGACTATAGTCAGCCCGGTAGCCCAAAAGGCGACCGGGTTTGGCAACCCAACCACAAAGAGTCCCTATCTATGACAGAGATTCCACCCATGGATAGATATATGGGTCGCCCGATTTGCCTAGTGATTACAAATAACTGAGCGTCCTTTACGCAGAAGGCACGCTCGTCACAGGAATGCGTTCCTGAGGCTGAGTTATATCGTAGACATGCTGTTCACAGCGGCTACCAACAAACTGGAACTCCACCAAATAGACCTTGCTTCTTTCTGGTGTGAAAGTGGTTTTGATCGGGCCGCAGCTATAGATACTCCCAACACCCGCGCCATTCGAATAACCCGACACCTGGAATGGCTGATCGACATCCGCCTGCACTTCCAGCTGCGGGAAGCGTTTAAGCGTGGCGCTGTTGGCCGCTGTTGACCAGGTCGTTGGTGGCGGTGGCCGACAGGTTGTTGGAGGCGCGCAAGGTGCCGACGTTGTTCAGGTCTTTGCCGGCGATCAGGGTCACGTCGCTGCCCTGGACCAAGGCGCCGTTGGCGGCCAGGCGATTGTTGGCGTTGGCCAGGTACAGCACCGGCACCAGTACTTGCTCGCCATTTACCTCGGCATTCTCCATCCAGACAATGTCGTGGGTCAGGGCCGCGACTTGTTCGGAGGTCAGGCTGACGCCCAGCGACAGGTTGAGTTCTGTTTTGCAAGGATTTGCCGGACAAGTGCCAGGTGATCGATCAGCGTTTGAAGGAGTTGGAATCGGCGAAGAACAAAGCCGGGGGTTAGATGGCAAGATCTTTTGACGTAAAAAAACCCGGACACTGTCCGGGTTTTTATTGGATCGCTACGACGCTTTATTCAGCCGCCGGCGCTTCCGGCTTACGGCGTTTCAATGGCGCCATGCCGTCCTTGCTGACCAGCGACAGGGCGTCGGTCTTCGGGCGGTTGGCGATCTTGCGCTTGGTCGGAGCCTTGGCGCCGGTTTTCTTCTTGTCGCCCTTGGCGTCGACCTTTTTCTTCTTCACGCCAACGGCTTTGCCCGAGGCCTTGACCTTTTTCGGTCCGCCGTAGGTGCCTTTGACTTCCTTGATGGTGCGGCGCTCGAAGCTCTGCTTGAGGTAGCGCTCGATGCTCGACATCAGGTTCCAGTCGCCGTGGCAGATCAGCGAGATGGCCAGGCCATCGTTGCCGGCGCGGCCGGTGCGACCGATGCGGTGAACGTATTCGTCGCCGCTGCGCGGCATGTCGAAGTTGATCACCAAGTCCAGGCCTTCCACGTCCAGACCGCGGGCGGCGACGTCGGTGGCGACGAGGATTTTCACCCCGCCCTGCTTCAGGCGGTCGATGGCCAGTTTGCGGTCTTTCTGGTCTTTCTCGCCGTGCAGGACGAACGCTTTGTATTCCTGTGCCACCAGGCGGCCGTAGATACGGTCGGCCATGGCCCGGGTGTTGGTGAACACGATGGCCTTCTGATAGGTCTCGTTGGCCAGCAGCCAGTTCACGATCTGTTCTTTGTGCTGGTTGTGGTCAGCGGTAATGATTTGCTGACGCGTGGTGTCGTTCAGCTGGCTGACCGCGTTGAGCTGCAAGTGCTCAGGGTTGTTCAGGACCTTGGCGATCATCTCGCGCAGGCCCGAACCGCCGGTGGTGGCGGAGAACAGCATGGTCTGCTGGCGGTTGGTGCACTCATCCACCAGACGCTGCACATCTTCGGCAAAACCCATGTCGAGCATGCGGTCGGCTTCGTCGAGCACCAGCACTTCGACTTCCTTGAGGTCGAGGTTGCCGGCGTTCAGTTGCTCGATCATCCGGCCTGGTGTACCGATCAGGATGTCCGGCACCTTGCGCAGCATGGCGGCCTGGACCTTGAAGTCTTCACCGCCGGTGATCAGGCCGGACTTGATGAAAGTGAACTGCGCGAAGCGCTCGACTTCCTTGATGGTTTGCTGGGCCAGCTCGCGGGTCGGCAGCAGGATCAGGGTCTTGATGCTGACGCGGACTTTGGCCGGGCCGATCAAGCGGTTGAGGATCGGCAAAACGAAGGCGGCGGTTTTGCCGCTGCCGGTTTGCGCTGTCACCCGCAGGTCACGCCCTTGGAGCGCCAGCGGAATAGCCGCTGCTTGCACAGGCGTTGGCTCGACAAATTTAAGCTCGGCCACGGCTTTGAGCAGACGTTCGTGCAGGGCGAATTGGGAAAACACGGGTGCTACCTCGAAGAAATACAAAAAAACAGCTGCATAGGGTAACGGTTTCGAGCGCTAAGGCCGAGTTTCTTTATACAAACGGCTGCAAACAGTGGCTTTTTTGTTGCCTGATTTGTCTCAAAACGTCATCCGCAACCTCTTAAATGCTCTAATCGCCCCGTCGTGCCCTACAGAAGAAGCGTTTTCAACCATGGATATCAAACAGCTCTGGCTCAACGCCCAAGACCTCTGGGGTGCCCTTGATCAGCACCCGCTCCTGCATTCCACACTCGCGCTGATGTTGCTGCTGGTGGTGGCGCTGGTGCTCGGACGAGTGGCGCGTTACCTGATTCTTCATGCGACCAAAATGCTCGGCCGCCAGCCGGCGTTGCACTGGGTCAACGATTTTCGCCACAACAAAGTGTTTCATCGCCTGGCGCAAATGACGCCATCGCTGGTCATCCAGTTCGGCCTGCACCTGGTGCCGGAGTTGGGCAAGACCAGCATGAACTTCCTCGGCAACGTGGCGCTGGCGTTCACCATCCTGTTCCTGGTGCTGTCCATCAGCGCGTTGCTCAATGCCCTGCTGGACATCTATGCCCGCACCGAACACGCCCGCACCCGCTCGATCAAAGGCTATGTGCAACTGGCGAAAATGGTGTTGTTCGTGTTTGGCGCGATCATCATCGTCGCCACGTTGATCGACCGTTCGCCACTGTTGCTGCTGTCGGGTCTGGGCGCCATGTCGGCGGTGATTCTGTTGGTCTACAAGGACACCCTGTTGTCATTCGTCGCCAGCGTGCAACTGACCAGCAACGACATGCTGCGGGTCGGCGACTGGATCGAGATGCCGCAAGTCGGTGCCGACGGTGACGTGGTGGACATCACTTTGCACACGGTCAAGGTACAGTACTTCGACAAGACAATTGTGTCGATCCCGACCTGGCGCCTGATGTCCGAGTCGTTCAAGAACTGGCGCGGCATGCAGCAGTCCGGAGGACGGCGGATCAAGCGCAGCCTGTTCATCGACGCCAGCGGCGTGCGGTTCATTCGCGATGATGAAGAGCAGAAACTGTCCCAGGTGCATTTGCTGACCGACTACATGAGCCGCAAGACAGCCGAGCTCAAGGCCTGGAACGAAGCCCAGGGCAACGTCGCGGCGATGGCGGCCAACCGTCGGCGGATGACCAACATCGGCACCTTCCGCGCCTATGCGCTGGCGTATCTGAAAAGTCACCCGGAGGTTCAGCAGAACATGACCGGCATGGTGCGGCAGATGCAGACGACGGCGCAGGGGATTCCGCTGGAAATCTATTGTTTCACCCGCACCACGGCGTGGGCGGATTACGAGCGGATTCAGGGGGATATTTTCGATTATCTGCTGGCGGTACTGCCGGAGTTCGGATTGAGTCTTTATCAGCAGCCGAGTGGCGGGGATTTAAGGGCCGGATTGCTTCCGGCCATGTTAGGCGCGAGCCACATTCCGGAGCCGGAAAAACACATCATGTAAACACCGCCCCTATAGGAGCGAGCGGTGCGGCGATCCGACTTGCCCGCGAAGGCGGAGTGTCAGTCAACATAGTTATCGACTGATACTCCGCCTTCGCGGGCAAGCCATGCGCCTACAAGGGTAACGGTGTTATTTGACCTGACGCTGCGGCGCCTTGTGCACCATGGTGTAGGCGTAATCCACGCCCATGCCATACGCGCCGCTGTGCTCCAGCACCAGTTCCATCACCGCCTCGTAAGTGTCTTTGTGTGCCCAGTCACGCTGGTATTCCAGCAGCACTTGTTGCCAGGTGACCGGCACCGCGCCTGCCTGAATCATCCGCTGCACCGACATGTCGTGAGCTTCTTTGGTGGTGCCGCCAGACGCGTCGGTCACGATGTACACCTCGTAGCCTTCAGCCAGGGCTTCCAGCGCCGGGAAGGTCAGGCAGACTTCAGTCCAGAGCGCGGCAATGATCAGCTTCTTGCGGCCGGTGGCTTTCACCGCGTCAACCAGCGCCTTGTCTTCCCAGGAGTTCATCGAGGTGCGCTCGATCGGCTTCTGCTCTGGGTGAACAGCCAGCAACTCCGGCCAGATGAAGCCGCTGAAGCTTTCGGTTTCAACTGAGGTGTAGATCGTCGGCACGTTGAAAATCTTCGCGGCCTTCGCCAGACCCACGGTGTTGTTCTTCAGGGTCTGACGGTCGATCGACTGCACGCCGAACGCCATTTGCGGCTGGTGGTCGATCAGGATCAGGGCGGAGTTGGTTGGGTTGAGCAATTCACGGTTAGACATGGCGCGTTCCTTTTGATGTCGATTTGTTTAATGAATATTGGGTGAGTCACTTGCCTCAAGCTGTTTGCTTGCTGGCTTGGAAGTAACTTTACGGGCTAGATAAAAAAGGGACAATTCCCTAAAATCGAGAATAATTGATTCTAAAAAAGGGACAATCGTGGATCGGATCGAATGCATGCGCGCCTTTGTCGTGACGGTTGGCGAGAACGGCTTCGCAGCTGCCGCTCGCGCGATGGACGTGCCGCGATCAAAGGTGAGTAAACAGATTCAGGCGTTGGAGGAAGCAATCGGCGTGCAATTGCTGCAGCGCACCACGCGCAGCCTGCACTTGACCGAGGCTGGCGCCGAGTATTTCGAGGCGGCGCGGGAGGTGTTGTCCGCGCTGGACGAGGCCGAGCAGCGCGCTCGAGACGGCATCGGCGAGCTACGTGGGGTGTTGCGGGTGAATGCGCCGATGTCGTTCGGCCTGCATCGCCTTGGACGGTTGATTCCGCTGTTCCATGAGCAGCATCCGAACATCGAGCTTCAACTGGTGCTCAGCGATCAACAGGTCGATCCAGTGCGTGGCGGCTTCGATGTGACGATTCGCATCGCCAGCATGCCAGACTCGACCATGATCGCCCGGCAACTGGCACCGGCACCGCGGATCATGGTGGCCTCCCCCGCCTATCTGGCGCGTGCAGGCATACCGCGGACCCCGCAAGACTTGCGCGCGCATCAATGCCTGAATTACGGGTATCTGCAAAGCGGCGTGAGCCTGCAGTTGTGCAATGGCAAGGAGACGCAACGGGTCAACGTTTCCGGCCCGTTGCACGCCAACAACGGCGACTTGCTCGCTCAGGCCGCCGAAGCCGGGATGGGCATCGCCCTGTTGCCTGATTTCATTGTGGAAGGCGCGTTGGCGGCAGGCCGCCTGGTGCCGGTGCTGTGCGAGTGGCAGGCACCAGCGATTACCATCAACGCGGTTTACCCTTCCTCGCGTCGCGTACCACAAAAGACCCGGGCGTTTATTGAGTTTATGGTGGCGCAGTTGGCGCCGAATTAACCCGGTTTAGTGTGCAATGACGGGTTGGCGTACACCCAACCGGCTGATCCACACCGCCGCCAGAATGACCGATCCACCCAACAACAACCGCCCCAACTCTTCATGCTGATTCCAGATCAGCAAATTGATCAGCAACCCCACCGGCACATGCAGATTATTCATCACCGCCAGCGTCCCGCCATTCACCAGGCACGCGCCCTTGTTCCACCAGTACAAGCCCAGCGCGGTCGAGACCAGTCCGAGGAACAGCAGCACGCCCCATTGCAGCGGCGCTTCGGGCAGGAAGTTCTGTTTGCCGAACAGCAGAAATGCCGGCAACGCCACCGCCAATGCGCCCAGATAGAAGTAGCCGAATCGCCGGTAATGCGGCAGATCGCTCGGATGGCGGGCCACCAGATGTTTATAGAGCACCTGCCCGGCGGCATAGGTGAAGTTGGCCAGTTGCAGCAACAAAAAGCCCATGAAGAAGTCCGGATTGATCCGGTCGTAGCGAATCACTGCCGCACCCGCCACGGCCACCAATGCCGCGATCAAGGCCCACGGATTGAAGCGCCGGTTCAGCGCGTCTTCGATCAGGGTCACGTGCAGCGGCGTGAGGATGGTGAACAGCAACACCTCCGGCACCGTCAGCACGCGGAAGCTCAAATACAAACAGACATAGGTCACACCGAACTGCAGCGCGCCGATCAGCAACATCCCGCGCATGAATGCCGGCTCGACCTGACGCCAGCGTGTCAGCGGAATGAACACCAGCCCCGCCAGCAGCACTCGCACCAGCACCGCGAAGTAGCTGTCGACATGACCGGCCAGGTATTCGCCGATCAAACTGAAGGAAAACGCCTGGATCAGCGTGACAAAAAGTAGATAGCCCATGCTCGCCTCGTTTTGAATGGCGGCGACGATAGCGGTTTTTGCCCGTTATCGCGAACGCTCAGCCAACAACAAGCCCGGTCCCACAGAATCATCAGCGCCCACTAAATCCCAGGCAAAAAAAAGCCCGATCTCGCTAAAGCGTTCAATCGGGCTAGAGCACTCAGGAGCAATAAGTGCAAAGGGAGGTTCGATGCGCGTGCAGGCTTGAAGGGTCGCGCCAGGTCACTAGACCATCCAGCGATTATCTGGCGATTAACGACTCAGGCGACCTGGGCCAGTTTGGCGTTGGCCTGGTTCAAGCCTTTCTCCTGGAAGTCGCCGCCCAGGTTCATGCCTTCGGCGTGAATGAACGTGACGTCGTGGATGCCGATGAAGCCCATGACCTGACGCAGGTAAGGTTCCTGATGATCCGCGGTGCTGCCGGCGTAGATCCCGCCGCGAGCGGTCAGCACGTAGGCGCGCTTGCCGCTGAGCAAACCTTGCGGACCGGTCTCGGTGTATTTGAAAGTCACGCCGGCACGCAGCACGTGGTCGAGCCAGGCTTTCAGGGTGCTCGGAATCGCGAAGTTGTACATGGGCGCCGCCATCACCAGCACGTCGGCGGCCAGCAGTTCGTCGGTCAATTGGTTGGAGCGTTCCAGCGAGGCCTGTTCGATCTCGTTGCGTTGATCGACAGGTTTCATCCAGCCGCCCAGCAGGTTGATGTCCAGGTGCGGCACCGGGTTGACGGCCAGGTCACGGACGGTGATCTGGTCGGCCGGGTGTGCGGCTTTCCATTGGCTGATGAAGGTCTGGGTCAGCTGGCGGGAAACCGAGTCTTGCTGACGGGCGCTGCTTTCGATGATCAGAACGCGGGACATGGGATGTAGCCTCCATCTGAGAATGCTGTAGGTCGATGGAGTGAAGGTTAAACAGAGTCATATCGATGAAAAAGCGCAAATAACTGCTATAAAGCATCGATAAATTCGTTTATAAGCGAAGCATGCCCAGCCGACATGCTCCGCTTGAGGTCATTTCGGGGTGCAAGTCAGGTCGATACGCAGCTTGATGATGGTGCGGGTGAACTTGGCCGTGGCGTTTTTGTGTTTGCCGGCGGGTACGTCGATCTTGCGGGTGCGTGGCGCTTCCGGACCGTTATTGAAAACCACTTTGCAAGTGACGTCGGTGTCGCCGTAGTTGTTGACCTGAATGGAGCCGATGTCGGCGTCCGTGTCATAGGCGTTGTAGTCGACCTTCAAACCGTTGAGCTGTTTATTGACATCGATCGGATAGGCAAACGCAGTCAGAGGCAACATCGCCAACACCGCACACCCCGCCATCACACAACAGATTTTTTTCATTCGGCAGTCTCCAATAAGAGCTGCCAGCTTAGGACAAGAGGAGCTCAACATGAAAGCGCCCCGCGTGACCCTTGATCAATGGCGAACGTTGCAGGCCGTGGTCGATCACGGCGGTTTCGCCCAGGCCGCCGAAGTGCTGCACCGTTCGCAATCGTCGGTCAGCTACACCGTAGCGCGCATGCAGGACCAACTCGGCGTACCGCTGTTGCGCATCGATGGCCGCAAAGCGGTGCTCACCGAGGCCGGCGGCGTGCTGCTGCGCCGCTCCCGGCAACTGGTGAAACAGGCCAGCCAACTTGAAGACCTGGCCCACCACATGGAACAAGGCTGGGAAGCGGAAGTACGGCTGGTGGTCGACGCCGCGTACCCGAGCGCCCGCCTCGTCCGCGCCTTGACCGCGTTCATGCCGCAAAGTCGCGGTTGCCGGGTGCGGCTGCGTGAAGAAGTGTTATCGGGGGTGGAAGAAGTATTGCTCGAAGGCGTGGCCGATCTGGCCATTACCAGTTTCAGTATTCCCGGCTACCTGGGCGCGGAGCTGAGCGATGTCGAATTCATCGCGGTCGCCCACCCCGAACATGCCCTGCATCGTCTGAATCGCGAGCTGAGCTTCCAGGACCTGGAAAGCCAGATGCAAGTGGTGATCCGCGACTCCGGCCGTCAGCAACCGCGAGATGTCGGCTGGCTCGGTGCCGAACAGCGCTGGACCGTCGGCAGCCTGGCCACTGCCGCGACCTTCGTCAGCAGCGGTCTGGGCTTCGCCTGGCTACCCCGGCACATGATCGAGCGCGAACTCAAAGAAGGCACGCTCAAAGTGCTACCGTTGGATCAGGGCGGAAGCCGCAACCCGAGTTTCTATCTGTATTCGAACAAGGACAAACCCTTGGGCCCGGCCACGCAGATTCTCATCGAACTGCTGCGCACCTTTGACACCGCGCCGCTGGATGCGCCCTTCGCCGCGCCCGAACAAGCCTGACACGGAGTGTACCTATGGCCTATTTCGAACATGAAGGTTGCAACCTGCACTATGAGGAATATGGCCACGGCACTCCGTTGCTGCTGGTTCACGGGTTGGGCTCCAGCACCCAGGACTGGGAAATGCAGATCCCGGCGCTCGCCGCCCACCATCGGGTGATCGTGCCGGATGTGCGCGGCCACGGGCGCTCCGACAAACCCCGCGAGCGCTACAGCATCGCCGGGTTCAGCGCCGACCTGATCGCGCTGATCGAACACTTGAACCTTGGCCCTGCACATCTTGTGGGGCTTTCGATGGGTGGCATGATCGCTTTTCAACTGGCGGTGGACCAGCCGCAACTGCTCAAGAGCCTGTGCATCGTCAACAGCGCGCCCGAGGTCAAACGGCGCAGCCGCAACGATTATTGGCAGTGGTTCAAACGCTGGAGCCTGATGCGCGTGCTGAGCATGGGCACCATCGGCAAGGCCCTGGGCGCCAAACTGTTTCCCAAGCCGGAACAAGCTTCGTTACGACAAAAAATAGCGGCGCGCTGGGCAAAAAACGACAAACATGCTTATCTCGCCAGCTTCGATGCCATCGTTGGCTGGGGGGTTCAGGAACGACTTTCCAGGGTTTCCTGTCCAACCCTCGTCGTCAGCGCCGACCGTGACTACACCCCGGTCGCGCTGAAAGAAACCTATGTAAAACTGCTGCCCGATGCGCGGCTGGTGGTGATCGCCGATTCGCGCCACGCCACCCCGCTGGATCAACCCGAACGCTTCAACCAAACGCTGCTCGAGTTTCTCACCGCAGTCGACACCACCACTCAGGATCACTGACCCATGCTGAAAAAAATCGCCCTCGTCGCCGGCTCCGTTCTGTTTGCCGCCAACCTGATGGCCGCTACGCCGGCCAAGGCACCCCACGTGCTGCTGGAGACCACCAACGGCCAGATCGAAATCGAACTGGACCCGGTCAAGGCGCCGATCAGTACCAAGAACTTCCTTGAGTACGTCGACAGTGGCTTCTACAACAACACGATTTTTCACCGTGTGATTCCAGGTTTCATGGCTCAGGGCGGTGGTTTCACTGCACAGATGCAACAGAAGGAAACCAAGGCACCGATCAAAAACGAAGCCAGCAACGGCCTGCATAACGTGCGTGGCACGCTGTCGATGGCGCGTACTTCAAACCCGGATTCGGCCACCAGCCAGTTCTTCATCAACGTGGCCGACAACGCCTTCCTCGATCCGGGTCGCGACGCCGGTTACGCCGTCTTCGCCAAAGTGGTCAAGGGCATGGACGTGGTGGACATCATCGTCAACTCTCAGACCACCACCAAACAAGGCATGCAGAACGTGCCTGTCGACCCGGTGCTGATCAAGTCGGCCAAGCGCATCGACTGAGTACACCGGCAGTCTTGAGCGGTGGCCGGTCGATATCCGGCGCCGCTCATATCGTTTAAAGGAGAGCCCGTACACGGGCGGAGAACCGATGCTTTATCGCCGTTTCGAAAAACTGATCGACATTTTCCGCGACGCCCCGACGGCGGCTCCACCGAGTCGGGTTCTCTCCTTCTATACCTACTACCTCAAGCAGGTCTGGCCAATCTTCGCCGTTTTGTTGGTCGTCGGCCTGTTCGGCGCGCTGATCGAAGTGGCGCTGTTCAGCTACCTGAGTCGCATCATCGACCTGACCCAGAGCACATCCAACGTCGACTTCTTCAAGGTCCACGGCGTGGAATTGGCCTGGATGGCGGCGGTGGCGCTGATCCTGCGCCCCTTGTTCCTCGCCCTGCATGACATGCTGGTGCACCAGACCTTGAGTCCCGGCATGACCAGCCTGATCCGCTGGCAGAACCACAGTTACGTGCTCAAACAGAGCCTGAATTTCTTCCAGAACGACTTCGCCGGGCGCATCGCCCAACGCATCATGCAAACCGGCAACTCCCTGCGCGACTCTGCCGTGCAAGCGGTGGATGCGCTGTGGCACGTGCTGATCTATGCGATCAGCTCGCTGGTGCTGTTCGCCGAAGCCGACTGGCGACTGATGATCCCGCTGCTGATCTGGATCGCCGCCTACATCGGCGCGCTCTACTACTTCGTGCCGCGGGTGAAAGAGCGTTCGGTGGTGTCCTCCGATGCGCGCTCCAAACTCATGGGGCGGATCGTCGACGGCTACACCAACATCACTACCCTCAAGCTGTTCGCCCACACCAACTTCGAACAGCAGTACGCCCGCGAAGCCATTGCGGAACAGACCGAAAAAGCCCAACTGGCCGGCCGTGTGGTCACCAGCATGGACGTGGTCATCACCAGCATGAACGGCCTCTTGATCGTCGGCACCACCGGGCTGGCCCTGTGGCTGTGGACGCAGTCACTGATCAGCGTGGGCGCGATTGCCTTGGCCACCGGGCTGGTGATCCGCATCGTCAACATGTCCGGCTGGATCATGTGGGTGGTCAACGGCATTTTCGAAAACATCGGCATGGTCCAGGACGGTTTGCAGACCATCGCCCAACCGGTCAGCGTCACCGACCGCGAACAGGCAAAACCCTTGGCAGTGGCCCGTGGCGAGGTGCGTTTCGAACACGTCGATTTCCACTACGGCAAGAAGAGCGGGATCATCGGCGGCCTCAACCTGACCATTAAGCCCGGCGAAAAAATCGGCCTGATCGGCCCCTCCGGCGCCGGCAAATCGACGTTGGTCAACCTGCTGCTGCGCCTGTATGACGTGCAGGGCGGGCGGATCCTCATCGACGGCCAGAACATCGCCGAAGTCGGGCAGGAAAGCCTGCGCGAACGCATCGGCATGATCACCCAGGACACCTCACTGCTGCACCGCTCGATCCGCGACAATCTGCTGTATGGCAAACCCGACGCCACCGACGCCGAACTCTGGGAAGCGGTGCGCAAGGCCCGTGCCGACGAGTTCATCCCGCTGCTGTCGGACTCCGAAGGCCGCACCGGTTTCGATGCCCATGTCGGTGAGCGCGGGGTGAAACTCTCCGGTGGCCAGCGTCAGCGGATTGCCATCGCCCGGGTGCTGCTCAAGGACGCGCCGATCCTGATCATGGACGAAGCGACCTCGGCACTGGACTCGGAAGTCGAAGCAGCAATCCAGGAAAGCCTCGAAACCCTGATGCAGGGAAAAACCGTGATCGCCATCGCTCACCGTCTCTCGACCATTGCCCGGATGGACCGGTTGGTGGTGCTGGAAAACGGCAAGATCGCCGAAACCGGCAGCCACGCCGAACTGCTGGCCCATGGCGGTTTGTATGCACGGTTATGGCAACACCAGACCGGCGGGTTTGTCGGGATCGATTGAGCCGCGATCTTGGCGCCATCAGCCACACAGAAGAACACCAGAAACCGCCAGAGCCCGCTAACCACGGGCTCTGGCGGTTTTTTATGGTCACTGGAATTCCGTAAAAATCCTGCTGTACTCAGCCAAGGTACTGGAGGTTCCGTAGTCCATCTGCTGGATGCACAACGACAGTGTTATCTCGATAGGGAAACTCGCTATGTCTTTGTTCAAACGTTCGGCTACAGAATTGGTAGGTACGTTCTGGCTGGTATTGGGAGGGTGCGGCAGTGCGGTCCTGGCGGCAGCGTTTCCAAACGTGGGGATCGGTTTACTGGGGGTGTCCCTGGCATTCGGTTTGACGGTACTGACGATGGCCTTCGCCATCGGCCACATCTCGGGTTGTCATCTCAACCCTGCGGTTTCAGTCGGACTGGTCGTCGGCGGACGCTTCCCTGCCAAAGAACTGCCCGCCTACATCATCGCCCAGGTGATTGGCGGGATCATCGCAGCGGCCTTGCTGTACTTCATCGCCAGTGGCAGACCCGGCTTCGAACTGGCCAGCGGCCTGGCGTCCAATGGCTATGGCGAACACTCGCCAGGCGGCTACTCGATGGCGGCGGGGTTTGTCAGTGAACTGGTGATGACCGCCATGTTCATCCTGATCATTCTCGGCGCCACCGATAAACGCGCCCCGGCCGGGCTGGCGCCCATCGCCATCGGCCTGGCGCTGACCCTGATCCATCTGATCTCGATTCCGGTCACCAACACCTCGGTCAACCCGGCCCGCAGTACCGGACCGGCGCTTATTGTCGGGGGCTGGGCGATTCAACAGCTATGGCTATTCTGGCTGGCGCCGATTCTGGGGGCGGTCATCGGTGGTGTGATGTACCGCTGGCTGGGCAAAGAAGACAGTTAATCTGCGCGACTGAGCCTGCAATCAACGGCGAAGATCAGCCTTGTCGATAAGGCAAGGCGGTCTTCGCCTCTTCTGCATACCCCAGCACCCCGACGCGTTCGCGCTCGAGGAAGTCTTTCACCGCCGACTTCAAGCCCGGATGGCGCAGGTAATGCCAGGAATGGGTGATCACCGGTTCAAAGCCGCGAATCAGTTTGTGTTCGCCCTGAGCGCCGGCGTCGAAACGCTGAAAGCCGTTGGCAATGGCGTAATCCATACCCTGATAGAAACAGGTCTCGAAGTGCAGGCGATCGAACTCCGCCAGGCAACCCCAGTAACGGCCATAAAAGCTGTCGCCGCCGACCAGGCTGAAGGCCATGGCCACCGGCCGTGAACCTTGTTTGGCCAGCACCACGCGAATCGACTCCGGCATGCGCTCGGCCAGCAGACTGAAAAATTCCCGCGTCAGGTAAGGCGTCTGCCGACGCACCGCGTAGGTATTGGCGTAGCAGGCGTACACAAAGTCCCACTGCGCCTGGGTCAGCTGCCGGCCTTCCAGCCATTCGAAGTCGATGCCCTGCCCTGCCACCTGCTCACGCTCCTTGCGCATTTGCTTGCGCTTACGCGAACTGAGGGCGTCGAGGAAGTCCTGAAAATCCCGGTAATCACGATTCTGCCAGTGGTACTGACAGCCAATGCGCTGCAACCAGCCTGGCTGTTCGGCCAATGCAGCGTCGGTGAACGGATCGGTGAAATTGATGTGGGCACTGGAAAGTTTTTCTATCTCCAGATAACCCGGCAGGCTCTGCAAGAGTTCGAAACCGTCCTCGATCGTCGCCGCCAGCAATCGCGGCCCGCTGACCGGACTGAACGGCACCGCCGTCAACAGTTTGGGGTAGTAGTCGATGCCCGCACGCTCACAGGCATCGGCCCAGGCATGGTCGAACACGTATTCGCCGTAGGAGTGCCATTTGCGGTAACTGGGCAGCGCGGCGATCAGGCGCTCGCCTTCGACATGCAGCAGATGCTCGGGCTGCCAGCCGGAATGCGGGCCCAGGCTGCCGCTGTCTTCCAGTGAACCGAGGAACGCGTGGCGCAGAAACGGCTGATTCTCCGGCACCAGGGCATCCCAGGTACGGGCTGCGATTTGCGACAGTGTATGCAGACGTTGCAGCGGCATTTTCCTCTCCACATCTTGGCGTGACAGCTCCGCGAGTATCGCCGATCGCAGGGCGATCCACACGCGTCAATCCGATACAAGGCTCTGAATCGGGCATTTCGGAAACGTTTGTATCGTCATCGACCTGCCATCACTTCGCCACTGACCTGTCATAAACCATCGCGATACTGGCGCCTGTTTTTAGAGCGTCGGGTTCTACCCGGCCACTGTTTTCCGACCTTCAACTGTCGGTTGTGTCCAGGATGGTTCAGCCATCCCTCTCATCTTCGGAGATTGCTATGCGTCTTGCTTCCACGAAAACTGCGGCGGCCTTGTGTGGTGGCCTGCTGCTGGCCATGAGTGTTCCGGCCAGTGCCGCAGTCGACGCCAAACTGCTCGACATGCTCAAGGCTAACGGTTCTATTTCCCAGGCGCAGTACGTTGAACTGCAAACCGAACTGGCCAAGGATCAGAAGGCTCAGCAAATCGCGCAGCAGGCGCAGCAAGAGACCAACGAACAGATAGCGGTCGCCGCGAAGAAAGCCAACGAGTTGAGCGCCTTCGACCAGAAGCTGGCCTGGGCCGCCAAGACCCAGTTCAAGGGCGACGTTCGCGTACGCCAGGAAACGGTCAAGATCGACGGCGAACCCAACAACGGTGGCCGTGACAAGGATCGTCAACGCATCCGCGCCCGTCTGGGTGCCTACAGCGAAATCAACCCGCAAGTGGACACCGGCATCCGCATTGCCACCGGCGGCGGTGACGATGCTCGCTCGACCAACCAGGACATGGACAACTACTTCGACAAGAAGCAGATCTGGCTGGATCTGGGCTACATCGACTACCACCCGGACGCCATCAAAAACCTGCATGTGATCGGCGGCAAGATGCTGCAACCGTGGGTCAGCATGGGTGATGTGATCTGGGACAGTGATATCAACCCGGAAGGTCTGGCAGTGACCTACAAATACCCGCTGGGCAGCAGTGCCGAACTGTTCGGTAGCCTGGGCAACTACAACCTCAAGGACAACGTCGACGGAGAAGGCGTGCAATTTCGTCACGACCTGCGTCTGACCGCCGGCCAGTTGGGCAGCCGTTTCGCCATCACCGACAACCTGAAACTGACCGTCGGCGGCAGCGTCTATGCCTACCAGAACGACGAAGACAGCCGTTGCACCGGCACCTCCACACCGTGCGCCCTGGCCGTCAACGGCAACTCGGCCAACAACGAGTTCCGCCTGTACGAAGGCTTCAGCCAGATCGATATCGGCGGCCTGCCGATGCCGCTGTCGTTCTACGGCCAATACGTGAAGAACAACGATGCCGTGACCGATCAGGACACTGCCTGGCTAGTCGGTGCCAAATCGAAAGTCTTCGGTTTCAACCTCGACTACAACTACCGCGACGTGCAGCGTAACGCCGTGGTCGGCGCCTTCACCGACTCGGACTTCGCCAACGGCACCACCGGTTCTCGCGGTCACAAGTTCAAAGTCGGTTACGACATCGACAAGAACTTCGCCCTCGGTGCCACTTACTTCCTGACTAAAGCCGACTTCTCCAGCCGTACCCAGCGTGATGCCAACACCAACACGCTGCAACTGGACGCGGAAGCGAAGTTCTAAGCTGCGAAGCCACACACTTCAAACGATGCGGTTTACATACGGTCGTGTCGTTTGAAGAGGTTCAACAGTCTGGCGCGGGGCAACGACCCCCATCATCCGTTCGTTTCACCCGCGCCGGCCTGTGCTTTCCTTCAGGAACGATCTTTACGCCGCTGCGCCGCCAGCCGCTCGGCCAGCGCCTCCACATCCTCGACCGGCTTCTGCGGCATCACCCGCAAGGTCGCCTGCATCAACCGCATCTGCCGAATGAATCGCCGACAATTGGGGCAAAACATCAAGTGATGCCGCATCATCAGACGCTCGCGAAAACTCAACTGGCCATCGAGATAATCACTGGAGCGCGCCACTTGTTCCTTACAGGTCAGCATTCGCCGGTTTCCTCAAAATGTTCTACGGTCGCAAAGACCTTCAACCGTGCCCGATGCAGCAGCACACGAACATTGGAGAGCGAGATTTCCAGAAGATTACAGATCTCCTCCAACTCCAGCCCCTGTCGCTCGCGCAACAGTAAAACACTGCTTTGCAGTTCCGACAGGCTGAGCAGCGTGTGCTCCAGGCATTCGCGCAGTTCGTTTTCAGTCAACAGCGCCTCTGGCGTGTCCTGATGCCAGGCAAACGGCGCCACCAGCCAATGACCATCGCTCGATGAAAAACGATCATCATCGATCGTGCCATGGGGCGACGGCAGGTCATCGAGCAACACTTCCCGGCGGTTTTGCTTGTAGCGGCTCTTGGCCGAGTTGGCGGTGATAGTCAGCAGCCAGGTCTTGAGGCTCGAACGTCCCTCGAATCCGCTCAGGTTACGCACAACCGATAGCCAGGCATCCTGAACAATTTCGTCGGCATGCCGGTTGCCCACAATAGCGTAGGCCACCGCACGCATGGCGCTCTGATAAGTGCTGACCAACTCTTTGAAAGCCTTTTGTTCACCTGCCAGCAAGCGCTCAAGCAGTTGCGCGTCGTCAGCCGCCATTAACAACCCCCTTGTTCTGACCTCGAAAATGAAAACAGCAGGACTTCGCCTGTAGGCATCGTCCTGCTGGAATTTCCGAAAATTACAGCCTTCCGACTATTTCGAATGTAGGAAAAGTCATCACAAGCCAGAGGAAAGAACAACAACCCCTTCGATCAACGTTTGCGCAATATCACGCTGCCAATCGAATAACCGGCGCCGAACGAACTGAGCACAGCCAGCGAACCGCTGACCAGATCGTCCTGATTCTTGTGGAACGAAATCACCGAACCGGCGGAGCTGGTGTTGGCGTAGGTGTCGAGAATCACCGGGGCTTCTGCTTCAGTGGCTTCACGGCCCAGCAGCTTCTTGACGATCAGGTGGTTCATGCTGAGGTTGGCCTGGTGCAGCCAGAAACGCTTCACGTCACTGACGTTGAGCTGGTTTTCTTCCAGGTGCGTGGCGATCAGCTCGGCAACCATCGGGCAGACATCGCGGAACACCTTGCGGCCTTCCTGGACGAACAGCTTGTCGGGGGCACCGATGCCCTCTTCCGCGGCGCGGTTGAGGAAGCCGAAGTTGTTGCGGATGTTGTTGGAGAACTTGGTCAGCAGTTTGGTGCTGACCACCTCGAACTGGTACTTGGAGGTCGCCAGATCGGCGCGCTCGATGATCACCGCGGTGGCGGCGTCGCCGAAGATGAAGTGGCTGTCGCGGTCACGGAAATTCAGGTGACCGGTGCAGACTTCCGGGTTAACCATCAGGATCGCCCGGGCCTGGCCCAGTTGCACACTGTTGGCGGCGGCCTGGATACCGAAGGTAGCCGAGGAGCACGCCACGTTCATGTCGTAACCGAAACCCTGGATACCCAGCGCTTCCTGAACTTCGATGGCGATGGCCGGGTAGGCGCGTTGCAGGTTGGAGCAGGCGACGATCACACCGTCGATGTCAGCGGCGGTCTTGCCGGCACGCTGCAAGGCTTGCTCGGCCGCGCCAATGGCCATCTGGCACAGCACCGACCACTCGTCGTTGGAGCGCTCGGGCAAGCGTGGCGTCATGCGTTGCGGGTCGAGGATACCCTCTTTGTCCATGACAAAGCGGCTTTTGATGCCGGAGGCTTTTTCGATAAACGCTGCGCTGGATTCGGTCAATGCCTGGATTTCGCCGCGCTCAATGGCCTCGGCGTTGTCGGCGTTGAACTGCGCGACGTAAGCGTTGAAAGACTGCACCAGCTCTTCGTTGGAGATGCTGTTGGCCGGGGTGTACAAGCCGGTGCCGCTGATGACGACGTTATGCATGGTCGTTTCTCTAATCCGTTCAGGCAGAAAGCGCTGGCACCGACGTACCAACACACAAAGGGTCTATTCCAGGTTCCGGACGCAAACCTGGCATCGCTTTATTCCGATCCGCCTGGGCCCGTGGAGGCTGAAAACCGCGGGCCGGCGTTTATAGGCGCGAAGTTTGCCATAAACGCTGGCTTTTGGCGCCTTTTGCTGAGTCGAACTCATACCCGCTCCCACAGGGTTCAGGGCTCGACTTGTGTCCATTGCTTGCTCAAGCGCTTATCGGAGATCGGCACCTTGGTTCCCAGTTGCTGTGCGAACAGCGAAACCCGGTATTCCTCCAGCCACCAGCGATAAAGCTCCAGCTGCGGATCGCGCTTGCCTTCCTGGGCGTGTTTGTTGGCGCGGGTCTGGTATTGGGTCCAGAGGCCAGACAATTCTCCACTCCAGACCCGGTCCTTCTGCACCTGAGCACCGAGTTTCTCGAAACGCTGCTCGACTGCTTTCAGGTAACGCGGCAGTTCCTTGAGCCACGGCATCGGCGTTTCCCGCACGAACCCCGGGTACACCAGATGGCTGAGCTGCTGCTTGATGTCGTTCAAGGCCACGGCTTGCGCCAGGTCGATCTTGCCCTTGAAGCGTTTTTGCAGGCCGTGCCAGTGCTTGAGAATCTCCAGGGTCAGCCTGGCCAGACGCTCGGCGTGCTCGGTCCAGGCACCGCGTTTACGTTCGGCCAGGGACGCCAGTGCGGCACCATCGCGTGGCAACGGGTCTTCGCCGTCGAGGATGCAACTGTCCAGACTGGCCAGCAGAATGTCTTCCACCAGGCTGTCGATGCGCCCCAGCTCGCGGTACATCAGGCCCAACTCGGTCAGCCCCGGCAACTTGCCGCGCAAGAACTTCGCCGGCTCCGCCAGTTGTTGCATCAGCAAGCGCTGCAAGGCCCGGCGATGCTGGAACTCGGCTTCGGCCGGGGTCGAGAAACGTCCTTCCTTGACCGTCCCGGCCTCTTCCACCAGCGCCGGATACACCGTCATCGACAGCCCGGCGATCTTCTGCTGGGTTTTCTCGGCGACGGCGGCAAAGACTTTCGCCTCCACCGGTTGCTGGCTTTTCGCGGTTTGCGGCACGGCCAAGGCGGCCTGGCTGGCCTCGGCAAAGCGTGCGGTCAACTCTGCCAAATCACGCCCTTCGCCAAGGAACTTGCCCTGGCCGTCGACGATTTCCAGGTTCATCCGCAAATGGCTTTCGACCTGCTGCGACGCTTCGGCCCAGGCCTCATCGCTGACCCTCGCGCCGGTCATGCGCAATAACTCGCGGCCCAGCGCCAGAGGCAATGAGCCCTCGCCGAAAGTCATGCGCTGCATCGCGGCTTTGACGAAATCCGGCACCGGCACGAAATTCTTGCGCAGGGCCTTGGGCAGGTTGCGCACCAGCGCAATGCACTTGGCCTCGATCACGCCTGGCACTAGCCATTCCAGGCGTTCCGGCGGCAGCATCGGCAACAGCGGTGCTGGCACGCGCAAGGTCACGCCGTCACGCGGATGGTTGGGCTCGAAGTGATAACTCAGCGCCAGTTCCAGGTCGCCGATGTGCAGGGTGTCGGGGTAATGCGCGGCGGTGACTTCACTGGCTTCGCGGGCCAGCACGTCCTCTTCGCGCATGATCAGCAGCTGCGGGTCTTTCTGGCTGTTGATCCGGTACCAACTGTCGAAGGTCGCGGTCTGGTGGATCTCCGCCGGCAAGCGCGCATCGTAGAAGGCGAACAGGGTTTCTTCGTCGGCCAGAATGTCTCGGCGACGCGCCTTGGCTTCCAGTTCGTCGAGCTGTTCCAGCAGTTGCTTGTTGGCCGTCAGGCACTTGGCTTTGGATTGAATCTCGCCACGCACCAAGGCTTCGCGAATAAACAATTCGCGGGACACCACCGGGTCGACCGGCCCGTAATGCACCGGCCGGCGTCCGACTACGATCAGCCCGAACAGGGTGATTTGCTCGAAGGCCACGACCTGCCCACGCCTCTTCTCCCAATGAGGTTCGAAGTGGTTTTTCTTGATCAGGTGCCCGGCCAGCGGCTCGATCCAGTCGGCGTCGATCTTGGCGACCATCCGCGCGTACAGCTTGGTGGTTTCCACCAGTTCGGCGGTCATCAGCCATTGCGGGCGTTTCTTGCCCAGGCCCGACGACGGGTGAATCCAGAAGCGTCGCTGACGGGCACCGAGGTAATCGCCATCTTCGGTTTTCTGGCCGATCTGGCTGAGCAACCCCGACAGCACGGCTTTGTGCAGCTTAGGGTAATCCGCCGGCTCTTTGTTGAGGCTCAGCTGCATGTCGCGGCAGATCAGGCTCAACTGGCGATGGGAATCGCGCCACTCGCGCAGGCGCAGGTAATTGAGGAAGTTCTTGCGGCACCAGTTACGCAGCGGACTGGCCGTCAGTGCCTGGCGCTGTTCTTCAAAACCCCGCCACAGATTGACCAGCCCGGCGAAGTCCGAGTCCACGTCTTTCCACTGGGCGTGGGCCTGATCGGCGGCTTGCTGACGCTCCGGCGGACGCTCGCGCGGGTCCTGGATCGACATGGCGCTGGCGACAATCAGCACTTCCTGCAAGCTGCCCAGTTTCGCCGCTTCCAGTAGCATGCGGCCCATACGCGGGTCCACCGGCAGCCGCGCCAGTTGGCGGCCGAGCGGGGTCAGCTGACTGTTGCGATCCACCGCCGAGAGCTCTTGCAGCAGGTTGAAACCGTCGCTGATGGCCTTGCCGTCCGGCGGTTCGATAAACGGGAAATCAGTGATCTCGCCGAGGCGCAGATGGAGCATCTGCAGAATCACCGCCGCGAGGTTGGTCCGCAGGATTTCCGGGTCGGTGAATTCCGGCCGACCGATGAAATCTTCTTCGCTGTACAAGCGCACGCAAATACCCGGCTCGACCCGCCCGCAGCGACCTTTACGCTGGTTGGCACTGGCCTGGGAAATCGCTTCGATCGGCAAACGCTGGACCTTGGCGCGGTAGCTGTAACGACTGATGCGCGCGGTGCCGCTGTCGATCACGTAACGAATGCCCGGCACCGTCAGAGAGGTTTCCGCAACGTTGGTCGCCAGAACCACTCGACGCCCCGGATGCGACTGGAAAATCCGCTGCTGCTCGGCCGGCGACAGCCGTGCGTACAACGGCAGAATCTCGGTGTGCTTGAGCTGTGCCTTGCGCAGCATGTCCGCCGCGTCGCGAATCTCGCGCTCGCCGGGCAGGAACACCAGCACGTCGCCGGGGCTCTTGCGCTCACTGCGTTCGAACGCGGCGATTTCGTCGAGGGTGGCGAGGATCGCCTGATCCACGGTCAGGTCATCCTCGACACGGTTGCCCTCCTCGTCCTGCTCCAGGGTCAGCGGGCGATACCAGGTTTCCACCGGGAAGGTGCGACCGGAGACCTCGACAATCGGCGCGTCATCGAAGTGTTTGGAGAAGCGCTCCAGGTCGATGGTGGCCGAGGTGATGATGACTTTCAGGTCTGGACGACGGGGCAGCAGGGTTTTCAGGTAACCGAGCAGGAAGTCGATGTTCAGGCTGCGTTCGTGGGCTTCGTCGACGATGATCGTGTCGTAGCGCTCGAGGTAGCGGTCGTTCTGGGTTTCCGCCAGCAGGATGCCGTCGGTCATCAGTTTGATCAGGGTGTTGGCATCGCTCTGGTCCTCGAACCGCACCTGATAGCCCACCAGCGCACCCAACGGTGTCGCCAACTCTTCAGCGACCCGGCTCGCCACGCTGCGGGCGGCGATTCGACGCGGCTGGGTGTGGCCGATCAGGCCGTGCTGGCCGCGGCCGATTTCCAGGCAGATCTTCGGCAACTGGGTGGTTTTACCCGAACCGGTTTCGCCGGCAATGATCAGCACCTGATGTTTGAGCAACGCCGCTTTGATTTCGTCGCGCTTGGCGGCGATCGGCAGGCTGTCGTCGTAGCGAATCACCGGCAGGCTGGCGCGCCGCGCCAACACCTGATCACAGGACGCCTGTGTGCGCGTCACCCACTGGGCCAGCTTGGCCTCGTCAGGTTTCTTGCGCAGCTCAAGCAACTGCCGCCGCAGCCGGTGGCGGTCGGCGAGCATGGCGTGATCGAGGTTTTTCAGCAGTTTGTCGATGGAAGGCGATTCGTCAGTCATCAGGTACGCAAAAGTCGTCTAGTGGCGCAGGAGGCGGATTGTCGCAGATTTGGGCTGCTGAGTGACGCGCTTTTGTGGCGAGGGAGCTTGCTCCCGTTCGGCTGCGAAGCAGTTGTAAACCTTTCATCGCGGCTGTCTGAATCTGCGCGATGAATGGTTTTGGGGTCGCTTCGCAACCCAGCGGGAGCAAGCTCCCTCGCCACAGTGTGTTCGCTCAGACGAGCTATTCGTTATCCAGCCCCTTGCGCCGATACGGAAACACATCAATCACCTTCCCCGCCCGAATCGCTTCCTGCAGCCCCTTCCAGTAATCGGCGTTGTACAGCTCGCCGTGCAACTGATCGAACAACTTTCGCTGCCCGGAATCGGCAAACAGAAACGGTGGAAACTCCTCGGGGAACACGTCCAGTGGCCCGATCGAGTACCACGGTTCGGAGGCCATTTCGTCTTCCGGCGTGCGCGGTTGCGGGATGTGGCGGAAGTTGGCTTCGGTCAGGAAGCAAATTTCGTCGTAGTCATAGAACACCACGCGACCATGACGGGTGACGCCAAAGTTTTTCAACAGCATGTCGCCGGGGAAAATGTTCGCCGCCGCCAGTTGCTTGATCGCCAGGCCATAATCTTCCAGCGCCTCGCGCACCTGCGCTTCGTTGGCGTGTTCCAGATAAAGGTTCAACGGCGTCATCCGGCGTTCGGTCCAGCAGTGACGAATCAGCACCGTATCGCCTTCCACCGACACCGTGGACGGCGCCACTTCAAGCAGTTCTTCCAGGCATGCCGGCTCAAACTTGCTCAGGGGGAAACGGAAGTCGGCGAACTCCTGGGTGTCGGCCATGCGCCCGACCCGGTCGACGCTTTTTACCAGGCGATACTTTTCGATCACCGTGGCGCGGTCGACGTTTTTCGACGGCGAGAAGCGGTCCTTGATGATTTTGAATACGGTGTTGAAGCCCGGCAGCGTAAACACGCTCATGACCATCCCGCGCACGCCGGGGGCCATGATGAACTGGTCGTCGGTGTTGGCCAGGTGATTGATCAGCGCCCGGTAGAACTCGGACTTGCCATGCTTGTAGAAGCCGATCGAGGTGTACAGCTCGGCGATGTGTTTGCCTGGCAGGATGCGTTTGAGAAAGCCGATGAACTCCGCCGGTACCGGCACATCGACCATGAAGTACGAACGGGTGAAGGAGAAGATGATCGACACCTCCGCCTCGTCGGTGATCAGTGCATCGATCTGGATGCCCCGCCCTTCGCGGTGCAGCAGCGGAATCACCAGTGGCCATTGATCGTCCTGGGTGAAGATGCGCCCCACCAGATAGGCACCTTTGTTGCGGTAAAGCACCGAGGAAAACAGCTCGACACTCAGCTCCGGGTCCTTGCAGACCCAGTCCGGCAGGTTCTCGCGCAATTGCGCTTCGAGGCGGCGCAGGTCGCCGGGCAAATCGGCGTAGTCCTCGCTGAAGCGATAGTCGGTAAAAATACTCGCGAGCATGCCGGACAACTGGCCATGGGGCTTGTAGGTGCGGGTTTGCGCCGCCCGGGCGCGGCGCAGGCTTGGCCGCGTGGTGTGGATGAACATGCAGCCGTCGCTGATCAGGTCGTGGCTGAACAACCCACAGAAAATCGAGTTGTACCAGGTCTCGGACAGTTCATCGTCGAAGCGCAGGTCGATCAGGCTGATATAGGCGCTTTTGACCAACGGCCAGCTGCTGACGTCCATCAGCACATCGGCGGCGAACGACTGATGCAGGCGCCCAACCGTTTCGCCGACTTTCTCTTCGTAGAGGTTGATCCGCGCCGCCGACGCGACTTGTGTCGCCTGCCACTGGGCTTGCTCGAAGCGGCCTCGGGCACCGTCGGTGATCTGACGGAAATGCTCGCGGTAATCGTCAAAGCCATCGAGGATCATTCGGGCGATGTCGGCGGCTGGCCATTGCTGCGGCATGGTGAAACCTCTGCGGCTGTTCTTATCGTTGGAGCTTGAGCTTAGTGGCCCCGTGTGACGCAACGCAACCATTGCCTTGTACCCCGACTGGCGCGACACTTGCGCGCCAATCAAGGAAGGAAAGTGCTGTGAACCCCGTCGATATCCTGCGTTTGTTGTCACTTGCCGCCATTTGGGGGGCGAGCTTTCTGTTCATGCGCATTATCGCCCCAGTGATTGGCACAATCCCCACTGCCTTTTTCCGTGTATCGATTGCCGCTGTCGGGCTGCTGGTGATCGTCGGGCTGCTGCGTATCAGCTGGGATTTCAAAGGCAAACTCAAGACGGTGATGCTGCTCGGAGTGATCAACTCCGGGGTTCCGGCGACGCTCT
Source organism: Pseudomonas sp. 05N433 (assembly GCF_056396925.1). Lineage (NCBI taxonomy): Bacteria > Pseudomonadati > Pseudomonadota > Gammaproteobacteria > Pseudomonadales > Pseudomonadaceae > Pseudomonas > Pseudomonas sp. 05N433. Next base: position 93,859 of record NZ_JBFTML010000009.1, read on the forward strand.
ATTCCGTGGCCGCGCAAGTGCTGCCGGCCGGCTATTCGGCGATTTTCAACGCCACCACGCCCTTGATGGGCGTGTTGATCGGCGGATTGTTCTTCAGTGAAAAACTCACCGGAGCGAAGGTCTGCGGGGTGTTTCTCGGACTGTTTGGCGTCGGCATCCTCACCCGTGCAGGTCCGGTGGCGTTCGATATGCAACTGCTGATGGGCGCACTGGCGTGCCTGATGGCTACCACCTGTTATGGCTTTGCCGGCTTCCTCGCCCGCCGCTGGCTCGACCAGGCCGGCGGCCTCGACAGTCGCCTGTCGGCCCTGGGCAGCATGCTCGGCGCCACCTTGTTTTTGCTGCCGCTGTTCGGCTACAGCGTGATCAGCCAGCCACCGGCGAGCTGGGGCGGCTGGAGTGTCTGGTTGTCGTTGCTGGGATTGGGCTTGGGCTGCACCGCGTTTGCCTACATCGTTTACTTCCGTTTGCTCAGCTCGATCGGCCCGGTGAAGTCGATGACCGTGACCTTCATGATTCCACCGTTCGGGGTGTTGTGGGGCGCGCTGTTGCTGGATGAGCCGCTGTCGATGGCGCACCTCTATGGCGGAGTGTTGATTGCGGCGGCGTTGTGGCTGGTGTTGAAGCCGGCAGTGGTGAAGCCGGTTGAGGTGGTTGCCCGATAAAACGCCTTCGCAGGCAAGTCGGATCACTTACAAGGCCCGGAGCTCATGAGCAAGCGCGCATAAAAAAACCGCTCCCAAGGAGCGGTTTTTTCATTCCATGGTCGGCCTCAACCGAACAACCAATACCCCAACAACGTCAACACCACCACCGCCAGCACCGGTCGCAGCACGCGATAGGCCTTGGGGTTGCGGCGCTTCCACTGCTTGACCATACCGCTGAATTTGTCGCTGAAAGTCTTGCTCCAGGCATAAGCCTGGTTGATCCCGCCAACGCGCTCATCGTCAAGGTTCTGCGGCGCAGTAGCACGCCCCAGCCAGCCGCTGATCCAGCGGTTGATGCGGGTCATCAGGCGGTTGCTCAAGGGGCGTTCGATGTCGCAGAACAGGATGACGCGGGTTTGCTCGGTTTCGTTCTTGACCCAGTGCACGTAGGTTTCATCGAACATCACGTCTTCGCCATCACGCCAGGCGTAGACCTGACCGTCGACGAAGATGCGGCAATCATCGGAGTTCGGCGTCGACAACCCCAGGTGATAACGCAGGGAACCGGCGAACGGGTCGCGGTGCGGGTTGAGGTGGCTACCGCCCGGCAACAGCGCAAACATCGCGCCTTTCACATTGGGGATGCGGCTGACCAGCTCGACGGTTTTCGGGCAGAGCAATTCAGCCGATGGCAGCGGTTTGTCGTACCACTTGAGGTAGAAACGCTTCCAGCCCTTCTTGAAGAACGAACCGAAACCGGCGTCGTTGTTCTTTTCGGCGGCGCGAATGTAGCCCTCGTCGAACAGGTGCATGGCTTCGTCGCGGATAACTTCCCAGTTGTCCCTGAGCACGTCGAGCTCCGGGAACTTGCTGCGGTCCAGATAGGGCTTGGACGGCACACCGGAGAACAGGTACATCAAGGCGTTATAGGGCGCGAACAGGGCCGAGTGATTGACGAACTGACGCAGGACCGGCAAACGCGCCTTGCCACGCAAATGCACATAGAGCGTGCTGCCGAGGAACAGCAGCAACACCGACGCCTTCGCGACAAAGGAAAAGCTCATCTACGACTCCTTGAGAATAGGAAACTCCGCACAACGCCTTTTACCCGACGTGGCAGTCGGCCATGATAAACACTACCGGCCTCGGGAAAAACCCGTATTACTCAACATTCAGTGTTAAGGATTGTGCAATAAAGCACTTCTTAACATAGGGTTCCTGAACGGGGGCTGACCTGAATCAACCCCCTGATCGGCTTCAAAACAGCCATAAAATCTTATTGCTGATTTTCCTGTTCGGTAAACAAGTCACTGAACAGCATGCTCGACAGGTAGCGTTCGCCAGAGTCGGGCAGGATCACCACGATGGTCTTGCCCTGCATTTCCGGGGTTTCGGCCAGGCGTACAGCCACCGCCATGGCGGCGCCGCAAGAGATGCCACTCAAAATCCCTTCTTCTTGCATCAGGCGCAGGGCCATCGCCTTGGATTCGTCGTCGCTGACCAATTCCACTCGGTCGACCATCGACAGGTCCAGGTTCTTGGGCACAAAACCAGCGCCGATGCCCTGGATCTTGTGGGGGCTCGGTTTGATCTCTTCCCCAGCGATCGCCTGGGTGATCACCGGGGACACCATTGGCTCCACCGCCACCGAGAGAATCGGTTTGCCCTGGGTATTCTTGATATACCGCGAAACCCCGGTAATGGTTCCACCCGTTCCGACGCCCGCCACCAGCACGTCGACCGCACCGTCGGTGTCGTTCCAGATTTCCGGGCCGGTGGTTTTTTCGTGGATGGCCGGGTTGGCCGGGTTTTCGAACTGCCCCGGCATGAAGTAGGTGGACGGATCACTGGCGAGGATTTCGGCAGCTTTCTCGATCGCGCCTTTCATGCCCTTGGCCGGCTCCGTCAACACCAGTTCGGCGCCAAGGGCCTTGAGCACCTTGCGTCGTTCGATGCTCATGGACGCAGGCATGGTCAACATCAACCGATAACCACGGGCGGCGGCAACGAATGCCAGGCCGATACCGGTATTGCCCGAGGTCGGTTCGATGATGGTCATGCCGGGCTTGAGTTTACCGCTGCTTTCAGCATCCCAGATCATGTTCGCGCCGATTCGGCACTTGACCGAATATCCAGGGTTGCGCCCTTCGATCTTGGCCAGAATGGTGACACCGCGCGGGGCGATACGGTTGATCTGCACCAGCGGCGTATTGCCGATGGAATGGGCGTTGTCAGCATAGATACGGCTCATGGCTGGGTCCTTATACCGCGTTGAATTAGCCCTCCAAGGTATGCCTGTTGCTCGTGGTCGTCCAGTCAGTCGAACGTCCGGCTGCCATAGCAGTCAACCGCTTTACACCGCCAGAGATTTGCCGCCATGAAGCGTCGATACAGTTGGCCCCTGTTGACCCTCGCCGGCCTCCTCATGTTGCTGGTTGCCGTGCATATCGCCCTGCCCTACATCGTGCGTGACTACCTGAACGAGCGATTGGCCAACATGGGCGACTATCGCGGGCAGGTTACCGACGTGGACCTGGCCCTGTGGCGTGGCGCCTACAAAATCAACGGGTTGAAAATCGTCAAGGTCGAAGGCAAGGTCCCGGTGCCATTCGTCAACGCGCCATTGATCGACCTCTCCGTCAGCTGGCACTCACTTTGGTACGACCACGCCGTGGTGGCCAAGGCGCAGTTCGACAAACCCGAGGTGAACTTCGTCGATGGCGGCGCCAACAAGAAAAACTCCCAGACCGGTCAGGGCACCGACTGGCGGGCACAGTTGGAAAAATTGCTGCCGATTACCCTGAACGAAGTGCGGATCAACGATGGCCGGGTCACCTTTCACAACTTCAATTCAAAACCACCCGTGAACCTGAGCGCTACTCAGGTCAATGCCAACATTTACAACCTGACCAACGTAGTCGACACCAAAGGCAAACGCGATGCCCGTTTCGATGGCAAGGCGCTGTTACCGGGGAATGCACCGCTGGAAACAACGGCAACCTTCGATCCGCTGAGCAATTTCGAAGACTTCGAGTTCCGCCTGCGCGCCAGGGACCTTGAACTCAAACGCCTGAACGACTTCGCGTCGGCCTACGGCAAGTTCGACTTCAATGCCGGCCATGGCGACCTGGTCATCGAGGCCAAAGCCAATAAGGGTCAACTCACCGGCTACATCAAGCCACTGTTGCGGGACGTCGAAGTGTTCAATTGGCAACAGGACGTGGAGAACAAAGACAAAGGGATTTTCCGCTCCATTTGGGAAGCGCTCGTCGGCGGCACCCAGAATGTATTGAAGAACCAGGCGAAAAACCAATTCGCCACTCGCGTCGAACTCAAGGGCAACGTGCATCAGCGGAATATCAGCGCGTTCGAGGCGTTTTTGCAGATTTTACGCAACGGTTTCATCCAGGCGTTCAATGCCCAGTACGAACGACCCAAACCGGATGCGGGATGAGTCACGAAGTGACGCCCCATTCAGAGACTGAATAACCCGTCTGCGTTCACAGTCGACCGGGCTGCGCGTTATAGTCGAGCCTGACCATTTATTGCGCCCCGCCCTGCCTCGCTCAGGTCGGCGTTACCGTTCGAGGATTAGCAGATGAAGTTCGAAGGCACCCAGGCCTACGTCGCCACCGATGACCTGAAGCTGGCGGTCAACGCCGCTATCACCCTGGAGCGGCCACTGCTGGTCAAGGGTGAGCCAGGCACCGGCAAGACCATGCTCGCAGAGCAACTGGCCGAGTCCTTCGGCGCCAAGTTGATTACCTGGCACATCAAGTCCACCACCAAGGCGCATCAAGGCCTGTACGAATACGACGCGGTCAGCCGCCTGCGGGATTCGCAACTGGGCGTGGACAAGGTCCACGACGTTCGCAACTACCTGAAAAAGGGCAAGCTCTGGGAGGCGTTCGAGTCCGAAGAGCGGGTGATTCTGCTGATCGACGAAATCGACAAGGCCGACATCGAGTTCCCCAACGACTTGCTGCAAGAACTCGACAGGATGGAGTTCTACGTTTACGAGATCGACGAGACCATCAAGGCCAAGAAACGTCCGATCATCATCATTACCTCCAACAACGAAAAAGAACTGCCGGACGCCTTCCTGCGCCGCTGCTTCTTCCATTACATCGCGTTCCCGGATCGGGTGACGCTGCAGAAGATCGTCGACGTGCACTACCCGGACATCAAGAAAGACCTGGTCAGCGAAGCGCTGGACGTGTTCTTCGACGTGCGCAAGGTGCCGGGCCTGAAGAAGAAGCCCTCGACCTCCGAACTGGTGGACTGGCTGAAACTGCTGATGGCCGACAACATCGGCGAAGCGGTGCTGCGCGAACGCGATCCGACCAAGGCCATTCCGCCGCTGGCAGGCGCCCTGGTGAAGAACGAACAGGACGTGCAATTGCTTGAACGTCTGGCGTTCATGAGCCGTCGCGGCACTCGCTAAGTACCAATAAGGGCGATCGCCATGCTGCTCAATCTGTTCAACGAAATGCGCGCAGCCAAGGTGCCGGTCTCGGTGCGTGAGCTGCTGGACCTGATCAACGCGCTGAAACAGCGCGTGACCTTCGCCGACATGGACGAGTTTTATTACTTGTCGCGGGCGATCCTGGTGAAGGACGAACGGCATTTCGACAAGTTCGACCGGGCGTTCGGTGCCTACTTCAATGGCCTGGAAAAACTCGACGATCACCTTCAGGCGTTGATCCCCGAAGACTGGCTGCGCAAGGAATTCGAACGCTCCCTGACCGACGAAGAGCGGGCCGCGATCCAGTCCCTCGGCGGCCTGGACAAGCTGATCGAAGAGTTCAAGAAGCGCCTGGAAGAACAGAAAGAACGCCATGCCGGCGGCAACAAATGGATCGGCACCGGCGGCACCAGCCCGTTCGGTTCCGGCGGTTTCAACCCGGAAGGCATTCGGGTCGGCGATGCCGGTAAGCGTCAGGGCAAAGCGGTGAAAGTCTGGGATCAGCGCGAGTACAAGAACCTCGACGATTCGGTGGAACTGGGCACGCGCAACATCAAGGTCGCCCTGCGTCGCTTGCGTAAATTCGCCCGTCAGGGCGCGGCGGAAGAACTGGACATCGACGGCACCATCGACCACACCGCGCGCGATGCCGGGTTGTTGAACATCCAGATGCGTCCGGAGCGGCGCAACACCGTCAAGTTGCTGCTGCTGTTCGACATCGGCGGCTCGATGGATGCCCACGTGAAGATCTGCGAAGAGCTGTTCTCGGCCTGCAAGACCGAGTTCAAGCATCTGGAGTACTTCTACTTCCACAACTTCATTTATGAATCGGTGTGGAAGAACAACATGCGCCGCACCTCCGAGCGCACCGCCACCCAGGACTTGCTGCACAAGTACGGCGCCGACTACAAAGTGATCTTCATCGGCGACGCCGCCATGGCGCCCTATGAAATCACCCAGGCCGGCGGCAGCGTCGAGCACTGGAACGAAGAAGCCGGTTACGTGTGGATGCAGCGCTTCAAGGAAAAGTACAAGAAGCTCATCTGGATCAACCCGTACCCGAAAGACACCTGGGGCTATACCTCGTCGACCAACATCGTGCGGGATTTGATCGATGATCAAATGTATCCGCTGACGTTGCGGGGGTTGGAGGAAGGGATGCGGTTTCTTTCCAAGTAGAGCATTGCATCTATGGCGAGGGGGGCTTGTCGGAACGCCCCCTTGCCACAGTTAAAACCGGCGCAAATACTCGACTTGTTCGCGATGCGCGACGTCCTGCACCACCGGTTTCAACCGCACCGTCGCCCCCGGCAGACACTGCGCCAGCCGCGCCAACGCCAACGGTGTCAACGCCCCCAACCGCGGATAACCGCCAATGGTCTGCCGGTCATTGAGCAGCACAATCGGCTGCCCATCCGGCGGCACCTGGACCGCCCCCAGCGGGATGCCTTCGGAAATCATCGGCTTGCCCTGATACTGCAATGCCGCTCCCAACAGACGAATGCCCATGCGATCGGCGCGACTGTCGAGGGTCCAGACGCTGTTGAATGCGTCAAACAGACTCTGCCCGCTGAATTCACCGATTTGCGCACCAAGCACCAGGTCCAGCGGCGTATCGAGGTTGAAATCCGGAACGTGCTCGCGAGGCAGTTCCCGTACCAGCAGCGGCGCCTCGGTGGAGTACTTCAACGACGATCCCTTGGCCAACGCCCGGCCCATGCCGTCGAGGCCGCCGAGTTCCTCACGCACCACAGTCGCAGTGCTGCCCAGCACCTTCGGCGCATCAAACCCGCCTGGTGCCGCGAGGTACGCCCGAGCGCCAAGCAACGGTTGCGTGAATTGCAATCGTTGACCTTTGCCCAGTTTGAAACTGCGCCACGGCGCCAAGGGCTGGCCATCAATCTGCGCCCCAAGATCGGCACCAGCCAATGCCAGCAAGCAATCGTCCTCGGCCACCACACTGAACCCGCCGAGGGTAATTTCGATCACCGACGCATCCAGCCCGTTACCCAACAGCCAATTGGCCCACGACATCGATCGCCAATCCAGTCCGCCGCCCTGGGTCACGCCCAGATGCCGCACACCAAATCGCCCGGCGTCCTGCAACAGGCAAAGCGGTGTACTTGCTTCAATCGTCAGTCGGCTCATGCCAAGGTCTCCAACGGCGTGTCGTCACCGCCCAGGTTGATGAACTCGGCATGACTGACCGCCTCGAAGCGCACCGTGTCGCCCGGTTGCATCAAGCTGTAGCCGTCGCGTTCACGGTCGAACAATTTGGCCGGTGTGCGACCGATCAGGTTCCAGCCGCCGGGGGACACTACCGGATAAGCCGCCGTCTGGCGTTCGGCGATGCCGACACTGCCGGCGGCGACTTTTTTGCGCGGGGTACTCAGACGCGGTGCGGCCAACACTTCTTCCACCAACCCCATGAACGCGAACCCCGGCGCGAAGCCCAACGCGAACACTTGATACTCGTGTTCGCTATGGCGGCGGATTACCTCTTGCACCGTTAGTCCGCTGCGTTGAGATAACAAGCCAAGTTCCGGACCGACACTCGGGTCATACCAGACCGGCAGCACATGGCATTTACCCTTGGCCCGAGCGTTGGGCGTCAGATCGATCAGGGCTTGAGCGATCAACTCCCGGGCCTGGGCCGGGTTCAATGCCATCAGATCGTAATGCACCATCAGCGTCGTGTAGGACGGCACCAGATCGATCAAATGGCTGGCGAATGCTTCTCGCAAACGCTCACTGGCAGCCAGCATCCACGGCATGTTGGCCTCGGCAATTTCATCGAACAGGCGCACCATCAGGCAATCGAGCGCCACCACTTCCACCCGTGGCTTCATGATGCGCTCTGCTGATTCAAGGCCTCGCGAATGCGCCGCACGGCGGCCACCGAACTGGCGTTGTCGCCGTGTACGCACAAGGTATTGGCCTGCAGGTGCAAGGCGCTGCCATCGCTGGCCGTGAGGTTGTCACCGCGGGCAATGATCAGCGCCTGTTCGATGATTTTCTCGGGATCGTGATGCACGGCACCCGGCAGTTGCCGCGAGACCAGCATTCCGGCGCTGTCGTAAGCGCGATCGGCGAAGGCTTCAAACCACAGGGTCACACCGTATTCGTCGCCCAACTGCTGGGCGGCGCTGTTGTCGCGGGTGGCCATCAGCATCAGCGGCAGTGTCCGGTCATAGGCCGCCACGGCCTGGATCACCGCGCGCAATTGCGCCGGGTTGGCCATCATGTCGTTGTACATCGCGCCGTGGGGTTTGACGTAACTCACCCGCCCGCCCTGAGCCCGGCAAATGCCGTCGAGGGCACCAATCTGGTAGTGCAACAGGTCCTGCAGTTCCTGGGCGGTATACGCCATGGAGCGGCGGCCGAAACCGACCAGATCCTGATAGGCCGGATGCGCGCCGATCTGCACGCCGTTGCTCAGGGCCAGGCTGACGGTCTTGCGCATGATGCTCGGGTCGCCGGCATGGAAACCGCAGGCGATGTTGGCGCAGTCGATGAAGGGCATGACCTCGGCGTCCAGACCCATGGTCCAGTTGCCGAAACTCTCGCCGATGTCGCAGTTCAATAGCAGGCGGTTCACGGTGAACACTCCTGTAGGCTTTTGTCTTTTTAGCTGAAGGGCATCTGCCCCTCAGATTATCAGTTACCGGACATTCGGTTATTCGGCGTCGAGTTGTTTACCACAGGTTTCCGGCAAGCTGAGCGCCGCCAGGATCACCACCCCGTAGGACACCGCCGCGAAAGCCCCGATTCCCACGCTCAATGGCACCTTCTGACTGAGCAAGCCGATCAGCAGCGGAAACAACGCCGCCAGTGCCCGACCGATGTTGTAGCAAAAACCCTGGCCCGAGCCGCGAATCCGCGTTGGAAACAACTCGGTCAGAAACGAACCCATGCCGCTGAAAATCCCCGAAGCGAAGAAGCCCAAGGGGAAGCCCAGCCAGAGCATCACGCCGTTGCTGACCGGCAATTGGGTGTACAGCAAAACAATGGTGAACGAGCCGACGGCAAACAGAATGAAGTTCTTTTTACGACCAAGGATGTCAGTCAGATACGCGCTGATTACATAACCGACGTAAGACCCGATGATCACCATCGCCAGATAACCGCCCGTGCCGAGTACGCTCAAGCCCCGCTCGTTCTTCAGAAACGTCGGCAGCCAGGAGGTGATCGCGTAGTAACCGCCGAGTGCGCCGGTGGTCAGTATCGACGCGCGAATCGTGGTGAAGAGGATGCCGGGGGCGAAAATCTCGTAGAACTTCGCCGGGTTGCCTGGCTCTTGCCTGGCTTTGGCTTCGCGGTAGATTTCCGGGTCCTTGACCAGGCGACGGACGAAGATCACGAAAATCGCCGGCACGATGCCAAGAATGAACAGCGCACGCCAGGCGTCTTCGGGCGGCAACACCGAGAACAGCAGCGCATACAGAATGGCTGTCAGCCCCCAACCCAATGCCCAACCCGATTGCACCATGCCGACGGCTTTGCCACGGTCCTTGGCGCGAATTACTTCGCCCATCAGCACCGCGCCAGCGGTCCATTCACCACCGAAACCGAAGCCCATCAACGTGCGGCTGATCAACAGTTGCTCGTAGTTCTGGGCGAAGCCGCAGAGGAAAGTGAAGAACGCAAACCACAGCACTGTCAGTTGCAAGGTACGCACCCGACCGATGCGGTCGGAGAGAATCCCCGCCACCCAACCACCAATAGCCGAGGCGATCAGGGTGCTGGTGTGGATCAGCCCGGCCTGGCCGGTGGTGATGCCCCACATGGCAATCAGGGTCGGCACCACGAAGCTGAGCATCTGGGTGTCCATGCCGTCCAGGCCATAGCCGATCTTGCAGCTCCAGAACGTGCGACGCTCCTGCTTGTTGATGTTGCGGTACCAGTCAAAAGGTCCCGGGCGAGCCGTGGACTTGGGGATATCGAGGGTGTCGGGCGCACTCATGGCAAAATCTCCGTGCATATTTTATTGGTATTGTTCTGAGCCCCGACGACGCCTATCGTGGGAACCGGATGGCCTGATTTTTGGGCGGTTGGCCCCGCTGCGTCCAACTAATAAAACCCCGCCCTAGACATAAGAAAAACTTTATCCACGAGCTGACCCCATGAACCTGAAGTTTCTCGAGACGTTTGTCTGGGTCGCCCGACTCAAGAGTTTTCGCCTGACGGCGGACAAGCTCTTCACCACCCAGGCGTCGATTTCCAGCCGCATCGCCGTGCTCGAAAGCGAGCTTGGGGTGAAGCTGTTTCTGCGCGACTCCCGCGGCGTGAGCCTGACCCCCGAAGGCCTGAAAGTGCTCGAATATGCCGAGCAGATGATGGACACGATGCAGTCGCTCAAGCAGTCGATCGAAACGCGTTCGAGCAAGGCCGGGCGGGTGCGGATCGGCGTCATGGACACGGTGATCCACACCTGGCTCAGCCCCTTGGTGGCACAGATGATGGATCACTATCCGCTGGTGGAAATCGAGCTGGTGGCCGATACCGCGCTCAACCTCTGCGATCAGCTGCAAAAAGGCTTTCTCGATCTGATCCTGCAAACCGACCTGCTGCGCCAGGAAAGCGTGCGCAGCCTGGAGCTGGCCAGTCATCCGATGGGCTGGATCGTGGCCAGCAACTCCATCTACAACCGTGAGTATTCAGGTGTCGCCGACCTGGCGCGGGAGCGGATCATCACCTATTCGAAAAACTCCCGTCCGCACCAGGACATCTTGAGCCTGATGCAGGCCAACGGGGTCATGGCGCCACGGCTGAACTGCGTGAACTCGGTGTCGGCGATTACCCGATTGCTGCGGGACGGTTTCGGTATAGGCGCACTGTCGCCCGTGCTGGTGGCCGAGGAATTGGCCCGGGGAGAGTTGACCTTGCTGGCCATCGATCAGCGACCAGCGAATTTGCCGGTGGTGGTGTCGTGGCGGGTGGGTGTGGAGTGGGTCGAAGAAATCGTGGCGCTGTGTCAGCAAGTCGTGGAGTGTTATGCGCAGAAAGTGGGCGAGCACTACATCGTCTTGAGCAAACCGCAGGCCAGAGCCTGAAAGGCATTTTCCTAAGTGTAAATATGAACCACTATCATTTGCATTAATTTTTCAAAACGGTATTCTTTGCGCGCTTTCAGAATCAATTGTCCAGAAGGAGTCGGACCTGATGCGCGATTACACGCAACAACAGCAGCAATTGCTCGCTCACTGGAGCGAAGCTCTCGGTACTCAGGCTTTCCAGTCCCACCGCATCACGCTCGATCATTTGAGCAATGCCCTGGAGCCCGCCGCCCAGCGCTGTTTCCAACGCCTGATCCAGGCGCTGTTCCGTGAAGAGCTGATTGATCCCGACACCTGCGAATACGACGACACTAGCCGCTGCTGGCTGCCGCTTGGCGATGGCGCGCACCTTTGCTTCGAGCATTTGTCCAGCAGCAGAATGAACAGCTGGGACGTACGCGGCAGCATCGTCCTGCACACCCCCGACAAACTGCCGCACAAAATCCAGTTGCCCAGCGAACTGCTCGCTCACCTCAGCACTCAGCTCAATCCGCCAGCCTCCCCGCAGGTACTGGAACGTCTGGCCCGGGAGCTGGATGACAGCTTCAGCAACGACACCCTGTGCCTGGCGTTTCACCACGGATGGACCGAGCGCCTGAGAGAGCAGATCGACACCGGATACGATGACAATCTGCTCGCCTGGCTCAAAGCCAGCCCCTGCCACCAGAACCCTACATCGCTGCTCGAACAGTGGGGGACTCTCGGCCATCCGTGGCACCCGAACTACAAGACCAAACTGGGCTTGAGCGCCGCTCAGGTCATCGCTTTCTCGCCAGAATTCGAAGCGAGTTTTCCGATCGTGCTGTGCGCCCTGCACCGCCAGTACGCACATGTTGAAGCGCTGGCTGGCACCACGGACTACTGGGATTGGTGGCAAGGTCACTTCCCACAAGCCGCCGAGCAATTGCAACGCCATTTGCAGCAGCTGGGCCTGGACGCAAAGGACTACCTCCCGCTGCCGTCGCACCCATGGCAAGCCCATGAAGAGCTGCCACATTCATTCGCCAACGAGATCGCCGACAACCTGCTGATCGTCACTGACATCGTGGCGTTTACCGGCCACCCGACCATGTCCTTCCGCACGGTCCTGCCGCAGGCCAGTCGCACGGCACCGATGGTCAAACTGCCGGTGGCTTTGCGCCTGACCAGCGTGCAGCGCACCGTGTCGCCGCGCTCGGCCCGGATGGGTCCGCGCATCAGCCAACTGGTATTGGATATCCTCGATCAGGAACCGCAGATTCAACGCCTGCTGAACATCGTTCCAGAGCGCATCGGCGTGCATTACGCACCACTGCCGGCCGATGACGAACGCTCCCGGCATGCTGGCGTGCTGTATCGCGACAACCCGCTGACCCTGCTGCAAGCAGGCGAGTTGGCGGTGCCGGTCGGCAGCCTGTTCGCCGTCAACGAATTCGAACAACCGTTGCTGCGTGATTGGGTCAGACTGGCTCAAGGCCGGGACGACAGCGAGGCCATGCTGACGTTCTTCGATGATTACCTGTCGATTGCCGTACCAAGTCTGCTGGGCATCTATCTGATGTACGGCGTGGCGTTCGAAGCGCACCAGCAAAACAGTTTCATGGTGATGGGCGCTGACGGGCAGCTGAATCGGCTGCTGTTGCGTGATTTCGGCGACGTTCGTATCGATCGCAAAACCCTGCACGCCAAGGGTCTGGATATCCAGCTGCACGATCCGAAAATGACCCTGTATGACGACGCAGGGTTTGTCCGCGACAAACTCCTGCACACCACCTTCATGTGCCACCTCGGTGAGCTGACGTTGCTTTGTGCCCGCCACTGGAATGTGCCGGAAAATATCCTGTGGGAGCGATTGGCAGCGCACGTTGCACAGTGCTTCGAGAGCTTGCGCGAGCGCGTTGAACCGGCACGCTGGGAAAGCGAGCGCCAGGCCTTGCTGGAACAGGATTGGCCCGCCAAATCGTTCATGCGCATGCGCTTGCTCGACAGTCATGCCGACATCGTCGGACGCCTGAGTAACCCGCTGCGACCCAACACCCATGCTCGCTGACGGTCGCGCCTTGCGACTGCTGATCGTCATCCAGTTTGTCTCCATGGGCGCAATGGAAATGAGCGGCCCGTTCTGGCCCTTGCAGATCCAGCATCTGCTCGGGCCCGAAGGCGCCGGCTACACCGCGCTGTTATCGGCGATGGTCTATGCCGGCCCGATGCTGGCGGCCATGCTGCTGACCCCCCTGTGGGGCCGATTGGGGGATCGCACCGGGCACAAACCGATGATTGTTCGGGCGTTGCTGGCCCTCGCGCTGTGCCAAGGCTTGGCGGCCATCACCCTCGACCCGTGGCTGCTGGTGGGTATTCGCGTGATGCAAGGCGCGTTGGCCGGTTTTCTCGCGGCCGCGCAAGCCTATGCCTTGGCCTGCTGCGACGGTGCCAGACGGGGTCACACCCTGGCCCGCCTGCAATCGGCAACCGCCGTCGGCTCGTTGATCGGCCCGGTGCTGGGTGGCTGGCTGATGGACGTCTCGGGGTTTGCCTTGCTGTGTTATGGCGCGACGGTGATTTGCCTGCTGTGCGCACTGGGGAGTTTTTTCCTGCCGGCCGACAAGGCGCGAACCGCGAAGAAAAAACCTGTTGAGCCGGTGGCCCTGCCCAAAGGCTGGCTCAGTGGAATCCTGTTGGTGATCGTGTTGATTCAGGCGGCGAAGATGATGCCGCAGTCGTTCTACGCCCTATATGTCGCGAACATTCTGCATGCCCCAAGCTGGCTGATCGGTGCCACCTACGCGGCGAGCGCCGCGACCCTGGCCATTTCCGCCCCGCTGTGGGGACGCCTGTTCGACCGCTGGCAGCCGGCCTACACCTTGCGCGTAATCGAAGGCGTGGCCTGGTTATGTGCCCTGACGCTGGCGGCCACGGCATTGGCCAATGAATGGCTGGGCTTTCTCGTCAGCCGACTCGTCTGGGGCATCTGGCAAGGCGCCCTGCTGCCCGTCGCCTATGCCCTGATCGCCAACACCGTTTCCATCACCCAGCAGGGCTTCGCGCTCGGCCTCGGTAACAGCGCGGCAAAGGCTGGTGCTCTGCTCGGTGTCGTCCTTGGCGGCATCGGCATGGGCCTGGTGGGCCTGGCCCACAGTTTCTGGCTGGTGGCGCTGACCTACGCCATAGCCGCCATCGGCATCCGCTGGGTGCGGTCGTTCAACGCCACGCCTGACCGCTCGACCTTATCGCCCCACACTTATCACAACTAAAAAAGACCACGTCATGACCCGAACCAAACTCTCCCTGCTGATCCCGCTACTTGGCACCTTCAGCGCCCAGGCCTGGGCCGAGGACACCGAACAGCAGCCCGGCACCTTGAACATGCAAGCCACCGTCGTGTCCGCGACTCGCAGCGAAGCGAGCATCGCTTCGATTCCGGGCTCGGTCCAGGTGATCGACGAGCAGCAAGTCCGTGAGCAGAGCGGCGCGGGTCGCCGGGTCTCCGACATCCTCGGGCAATTGGTCCCGGGTATTGCGCCATCGAGCGGCGGGATGAGCAACTTCGGCCAGACCCTGCGCGGGCGTAACATGCTGGTGTTGATCGACGGCGTATCGCAGAACGCCACGCGTGACAACTTCCGCCAGCTCAACAGCATCGCCCCGGCCAGCATCGAACGCATCGAAGTGATCTCCGGCGCCAGCAGCATTTACGGGGCCGGTGCTTCAGGCGGCATCATCAACATCATCACCAAGCGCAATCAGGGCCAGGACATTGCCTACAGCAGCAAACTGGGCCTGACCAGCGGTAACAACCTCAATAGAAAAGGCTTCGCCTACGAAGCTTTCCAGAGTGCCACCGGGCGCAAGGATGCGTTGGACTGGTATGTGTCCGCCGACCTGACCCAGCGCAACGACCAGTTCGACGGCAACGGCAACCGCATCCCCCAGGACACCTCCCAGGGCAGCAACATGGACACCGAAACCTATGACCTGCAAGGTCGTTTCGGTTACGAACTGGATGCCGACAAGAAAATCAGCCTGTCGCTGCAGGACTACAAGGACCAGCAGGACACCGGCTACACCAAAGACCCGAAAAACTCGCAGCAAGCGGTGGCCGTCAAAGGGCTGAAACTCGACGACCAACCCTATACCCATAACCAGGCGGTCAATCTCAACTACACCGACAAGGACTTCTACGGTCAGGGCCTGCAACTGGAAAGCTACTGGCGCCGCGCCGATGCACTGTTCTTTCCAGACCTGTCGCGAGGCAGAGCCGGGATCTCCAACAACAACAGTGTGCAGGACGTCTACGGCCTGCGCGCGGCCATCGACACGCCGCTGCCGGCGATCGGAAGCGCCACGGGCAATCTGGTCTGGGGCGCCGACTATGACAATGAGCGCTCCCGTCAACGAGGTGATCAATACACGCTCAATGGCCTGAACTACACCAAGACCGGCACCACCTACGAGCTGGGCCCGGACATCGAAACCACCACCAAATCGCTGTTCGGACAGATGTCCTGGGACATCGGAGACTGGACCTTGCGTGGCGGAGTGCGCCGTGAATGGATCGAAAGCGACGTCTCCGACAGCATCGCCTACGGTCAGATCGTCCAGACCGGCATACGCGCAACGCTGCCCGGTGACACCCTCAAATACGACGCCACGCTGTACAACCTGGGGGCGGTCTACCACCTGAGTGAAAACCAGGACGTCTTCGCCAATTACAGCCAGGGGTTTTCGCTGCCGGATATCCAGCGCTTCATGCGTGACGTCAGCAGCACCTTCGACATCCAGAGTCTTAACGCCCAGGCCATCAAGGTCGACAGTTACGAGTTGGGCTGGCGTGGCAACTGGGACCAGTGGCAGGCCGACGTCACCGTGTACGAAAACACCTCGGACGTGACCCAGTTCTACGATGCCAATGATCGAGTATTGCGCCTGATCAACCAGAAAGAGCGAGTTCGCGGCATCGAAAACAGCCTGACCTACCGCGCGACCGATCACTGGTCGGTGGGTGGCACTTATGCCTGGGCCAAAGGCGAGACCGAGCAGAACGGCAAATGGATCGATCTGCCGGCCACACGCATCTCACCCGCCAAGACCACACTGTTCGTCGGCTACACCGAAGACGACTACACGCTTCGCCTGCAAGGCATGCGTTTGGCCAATTACGATGCCGCCGCCAAGGACGACAATGGACGCGACATCGAAGGTTATACGCTGGTGGACCTGCTCGGCTCCGTGCAACTGCCGGTCGGTCGTCTTGAAGGCGGCGTGTACAACCTGACCAATCGCACGTACCAGAACCTGTTCACCCAAGCCAACGCCAGAGCGCCGTACGCCAATGCCGAAGGCCGCACGCTGAGCATGAGCTACTCGGTCGATTGGTAAAAACAGGAGCCGGCTTGCCAGCGATGCGATCTCGCGGCAATCGCCGGCAAGTCGGCTCCAGTGTTACAACCCGCGCAAATCCCGCTCTTCGATCGGCCGGCTCTGGCGCAGGCGCTTGCCGCCCAGCACCACCCAGTCGATCAGTCGGAACAGGCATTCAATGCCGAACGACAGCAGCAACGCGCCGCTCATGCCCCAGATCATCGCTTCCGGCGTCAGCAGGATCTGGTAGCTGTAGCCGTTCCAGGTTTCCTTGCGAATATCCGGGTCGGCCGCCAGCACCACTTGCAGGAAGCGGATGTACCACGGGCCCTGCATGGCCTGGAATTGCTTGTCGAGGGCCAGTTGACGGGTGAGCAAGGCGCTCAGGCTGTCGGCATCGCTGCGAAAGATCGGGTCTTCGCTGGCACGGTAATGGGCCACCAACGCCTGCATGTCGCCCTTGAAAAACTGATCGGCAGTGCCCTGAAAACCGCTCAAACCGCTCTGCGCCTCGATCAGATGCGCTTCGACCCGCTTGGCATAGTCACTGATGAACCCAGGCACCTGGACGCCGATCAACAGGCCTGCCGCAAACAACACCAGCCGTAGATAACTGAGCAACATGGGGGGAGAGATCCTTATTCGGTATTGCCCTGGCTGACGCATTCACCGCGTCGCCAGAGGCTCCATTGGCCCGGTTCGTAGCGGGTCCAGGTTTCGTTTTCGGTCAAGGGTTCGGTGGCGATCACTGTAACCACGTCGTTGGGCGTGGTTTCAGCCTGGAAGTCGACGATCACATCGACGTCCTTCAAGCGTGCCGGGCCGAACGGGGCACGGCGAGTGATTTGCGCCAGTTTGGTCGAGCAGTAGCAGAACAGCCAGTCGCCGTCGCTGAGCAAGCAGTTGAACACGCCTTTGCTGCGGTACTCGGCGCAAGCGGCCACCAGGTCCGGCAGCAGTTCTTCGATCTCTACCGGCTCAGGGAATGCAGCGCGTACCCGGTTGAGCAAGTCGCAGAACGCCGCTTCGCTGTCGGTATCGCCGACGGGGCGGTAGAAACTGGCGGTCGGGTTGAAGTCGGCCAACTGGCCATTGTGGGCGAAACACCAGTTGCGGCCCCACAACTCGCGCACAAACGGATGGGTGTTGGACAGGCAGACCTTGCCGACATTGGCCTGGCGGATGTGGCCGATCACCACTTCGCTCTTGATCGGATAGCGCTGCACCAGGTTCGCCACTTCCGACTCGCTGCTCGCCGCCGGGTCCTGGAACAGGCGCAGGCCACGGCCTTCATAGAAAGCGATGCCCCAACCGTCACGGTGCGGTCCGGTGCGGCCGCCGCGCTGCATCAGCCCGGTGAAGCTGAACACGATATCGGTCGGGACATTGGCGCTCATGCCCAATAACTCACACATGCTCGGACTCTCGATTCAATGCAGGGGCACAGTTACAGACGCGGCTCGACCCGCAGTCGCTGCGGGTTGCTCGGCACCGGTGGCCGACCGTAACGATCATCGCCGGCACCGCCGAACGGTTGATCGCCTTCGGGTTCGTCGGTGCGCGCCGCAGCCTTGGCCGCCTCTGCCCGCTCCTTGCGAGCCTTGGACGCGCGCTCGATGGGGAAACGGATCGCCACGAGAACCAGGTAAAGGCCGAAGGCAATCATGCTGTACATGAACAGGTCGGAAATCGCCCGCCAGGCGTTGTTGCCGACCTTGAACAGCAGATCCAGCACAGTAATGGCAATGGCCGGGGCGACCTTTTCCTTCACCGGGTCAATGATGGTCGGGCTGAACAGCGACACTGCCATCAGCAGCCGCAGCGGCTCACGCAGCCAACGCCACATCCAGCGGGTGATGCGCATCCACACCAACAGGCAGCCTAAAGCGGCAAAGGCGTAGAGGCCCCAAGCGATCAGATAGTCGTTCTCGGTCATGGTGTCCATGGCAAGGCAGGCAAAGAGGCGCTTATAGTAACGACTTTTCGCACTTCAGGCTGCCCCGCCGTCTGCGATCCCCCAATTTCGTACAACGTTCGAGAGTCCTTCATGCCCCTATCCGCCAACGTTTCCGACGCGCCCATTGCCCACAAGGCCGACGGCGATGACCCGTATGCCTGGCTGCAGGAGCGCGACACCGACGCAGTGCTCGATTACTTGAAAGCTGAAAACCGCTATCAGGAGGCGCAAACCGCCGATCAGGCCGGGCTGCGCGAAATCCTGTTCGAAGAGATCAAGGGGCGGATTCTCGAAACCGATCTGTCGCTGCCCTCGCCCTGGGGCCCGTACCTGTATTACACCCGCACCACGGCCGGCGACGAATACGCCCGTCATTACCGCTGCCCACTTCCGACCGATGGCAGCCTGCACATCGACGAAAGCCAGGAACTCCTGCTACTCGATCCGAACGTGCTGGCCAAGGGCGGTTTCTTTTCCCTGGGCGCGTTCAGCGTCAGCCCGGACCACCAGCGCCTGGCCTACAGCATCGATTCCAGTGGCGAGGAGGTTTACACGCTGTTCGTGAAGGAGTTGTCCAGCGGCCGCGTCAGCGAACTGGAATTCCAGGACTGCGACGGCAGCATGACCTGGGCCAATGACAGCCTGACGCTGTTCTTCGGTGAACTCGACGACACCCATCGCCCGCACAAACTGTTCCGCTATCGGCTGGACGGCACCGCCGCCGAAGAAGTGTTCCATGAACCGGACGGCCGATTCTTCCTGCATTGCTACCGCTCAAGTTCCGAACGGCAATTGCTGCTGTCGCTGGGCAGCAAGACCACCAGCGAAGTCTGGGTGCTCGACGCCTCGCTGCCCCATCAGGCCTTTACCTGCCTGGCACCACGGGTCGAAGACCATGAGTACGATGTCGACCACGGCAAACTCGATGGCGAGTGGACGTGGTTGATCCGCACCAACCGCGACGGCATCAACTTCGCCCTGTACCAGGCCGCCGACACCGGCGTCGCGCCGACCGAAGCCGACTGGCAGAACCTGATCCCCCACAGCGACGCGGTGATGATCGATGGCATGAGCCTGAACGCCGAGGCCATGACCTTGAGCCTGCGTGAAGGCGGCCTGCCGATCATTGAAGTCCGCCCACAAGGCCTGGCGCCGTATCGCGTGCAATTACCGGACGCGGCCTACAGCCTGCATGTGCAGAACAGCCTGGAATTTGTCAGCGACAGAATCCGTCTGCGCTACGAGGCTTTGAACCGTCCGGCGCAAATCCGTCAACTGATCCTGGCCACCGGCGAGCAGAAAGTCCTCAAGGAAACCCCGGTGCTCGGCCCGTTCGACGCCGACGCGTACGTCAGCCAGCGGCTTTGGGCGACGGCGCCGGACGGTACACAAGTGCCGATCAGCCTGGTGGTCAAACGCGAATTCCTCGGTAAACCGACGCCACTTTATCTGTACGGATATGGCGCTTACGGCGAAAGCCTCGACCCGTGGTTCTCCCACGCCCGCCTGAGCCTGCTGGATCGCGGCATGGCGTTTGCCATCGCGCATGTTCGCGGCGGCGGTGAATTGGGTGAAGCCTGGTATCGCGCCGGCAAGCAGGAACACAAGCACAACACTTTCAGCGACTTCATCGCCTGCGCCGAACACCTGATCGCCAACGGTTTCACCACCTCATCGCAGCTGGCAATCAGTGGCGGCAGCGCCGGTGGCCTGCTGATCGGCGCGGTGCTCAATCAGCGGCCGGAGCTGTTCGGTGCGGCAATAGCCGAAGTGCCGTTCGTCGACGTGCTCAACACCATGCTCGACCCGGAGTTGCCGCTGACCGTCACCGAATACGACGAATGGGGCAACCCGCAAGAGCCAGACGTCTATGATCGGATCAAGGCCTACGCCCCGTATGAAAACGTCACCGCGCAAGCCTATCCGGCAACGCTGGTGATCGCCGGCTACAACGACAGTCGCGTGCAGTACTGGGAAGCGGCCAAGTGGGTGGCGAAATTGCGCGCGACCAAAACCGACACCAATCCCCTGCTGCTCAAGACTGAATTGGGCGCCGGGCATGGCGGGATGAGCGGTCGCTACCAGGGATTACGTGACGTAGCCCTCGAATACGCATTTGTTTTGAAGGTTTTGGGCATTGCCTGAGGAACTTGGCCCGGCGTCCCGGTCTTAACACCAGACGCCGGGCGCGCCTGGAACAGCAACAGACACAAGAAAAAGACCGTGACGACATGTCAGAACCGACCTTACTGAACAAAGAAATTCGCGACTGGCTGATGGACTGCGGCCTGTTCGATCAACTGCTGCCGGCCGACTTCGTGGCGGCTTCAGGTTACTTCAGCATCAGCACCATCGCCGAAGGCGAAGAGATCTTCCATGAGGGCGATGCCGGCAGTTTCATGTGCATCATCCACACCGGCCAGGTTGCGGTGCAGAAGACCAACAGCGAAGGGCAACCGGTGACCATGGCCACCTTGCGCAGCGGTCGGGCGTTCGGCGAAATGGCCGTGCTCGACGGCGAACGGCGCTCAGCCAGTTGTGTGGCCGCGAGCAACTGCCAGTTGCTCAACCTGGGCAAGGACTCCCTGGAAAAGATGCTCAACGAAGCGCCGAAAATCGCCGCCAAGATCATCCGCGCCCTCGCCGTCTCCCTCTCCAAACGCTTGCGCATGGCCGACGGGCAACTGCTCTCGCAGCAGATTTAGACACTATCCGCCCGGCGTTTTGATTTTCGTCGTGCTCGGCTCAAGGCCCGGCAAGGTCTGGTCCTTGGGCGGGTTGGGCATTTCGATCGGCGGCAACAACGGTGGCCCACCGTTGCCGGTCTTGGGCACTGTGGTCGGGGTAATCTGCGGGTACGGCGTCGGCGTGGCAGTGCCGGGCGAACCGGGTATCGGCGTGGGGCCGGTGGGGATGGTTTGCTGCTCCTGGGCCTGCACTGCAGTTATCGAGAGCGCGGCCAGGGCAATGACCGTTAGAATGGTGCGCTTCATCAATGGCTCCGTTGGCCTTGTAGTCAATTGCAGGCTACTCCCAACCGCGTTCGTTTGCCTTCTTCCGTCTGTCCATTTCTCCCCAAGAGAGCCCCATGAAACGTTTCGTTCTGCTCGACACCACCCCCATTCCTGAAAACGGCGGTGCCCTGTGCCTGTTCGAATACGGCGAGGACTTCGTCATCAAGATTCAGGGCGGCGATGGCGGGCAGTTGATGAACACCCGCATGCACGGCTCCGAAGATGCCCTGGCGCAAATCCCCTGCCGCAAGGTCGCCGGCCGGCCGAATTCGCGGGTATTGATCGGCGGCCTGGGCATGGGCTTCACCCTCGCCTCGGCGCTCAAGCATTTGGGCAAGACCGCTGAAGTGGTGGTCGCCGAACTGGTGCCCGGCGTGGTGGAGTGGAACCGTGGGCCGTTGGGGGAAAAAGCCGGCAACCCATTGCTCGACCCGCGTACGGTGATCCGCATGGAAGACGTGGCCAAGGTGCTGCAAGCCGAGCCGCAGGGTTTCGACGCAATCATGCTCGACGTCGACAACGGTCCCGAAGGCCTGACCCAGAAAGCCAATAGCTGGCTCTACTCCGCCGGTGGCCTGAGCGCCTGCGCCAAGGCCCTGCGACCCAAGGGCGTGCTGGCGGTATGGTCGGCCAGCGCTGACCGGCAGTTTTCCGACAAGCTGAAAAAGGCCGGCTTCAAGGCCGAAGAAGTGCAGGTCTTCGCCCACGGCAACAAAGGCACCCGCCACACCATCTGGATTGCCGAGAAGCTCAAGGGCTAGGCTAAACTTCAACACATAACCGTCATTAGTCTTTTACAAAGGTGACCCATGAGTTCGTCAACGCCTCCAACCAACACCTCAAAGTTGGACCGCATCCTCGCCGACAACCAGCGCGACAAGGAAATGGGTTACCGCGACAAGGCCCTGAAGATGTACCCGCACGTGTGCGGCCGCTGCGCCCGTGAGTTCTCCGGCAAACGCCTGAGCGAACTGACCGTGCACCACCGCGACCACAACCACGACAACAACCCGCAGGACGGCTCGAACTGGGAGCTGTTGTGCCTGTATTGCCATGACAACGAGCATTCGCGTTACACCGATCAGCAGTATTTCGACGAAGGCTCGCTGAGTACGCCAAAGATTGCCAAGGCGACGCATAACCCGTTTGCGGCGTTGGCCGGACTGATGAAGAAAGAAGACTGAAGGTCTGCTGATCGTTCCCACGCTCTGCGTGGGAATGCATCCCGTGACGCTCTGCGTCACATTCGAAAGCGGAACGCGGAGCGTCCCTGGCGGCATTCCGACGCAGCGCGTGGGTACGATCATCTCCAAACTGAACACCCCTCCCCCAATCCCCGTATAATCGCGCTTTTTTCCCGAAGGCACCCCGCTCGTGGCAGACAAACGGTACAGCTGCATTGGTTTGTATAACCCCAAATCACCGGAGAACGTCGGTTCGGTGATGCGCGCCGCCGGTTGCTATGGCGTGGCGTCGGTGTTTTACACCGGCAAGCGCTATGAGCGCGCCGCCGACTTCGTCACCGACACCAAGAAAGTCCACTACGACATTCCGCTGATCGGCATCGATGACCTGAAGAAAATCCTGCCGTTGGGCTGTGTACCGGTCGCGGTAGAACTGGTCGACGGCGCCCGCTCGCTGCCGGAATACACGCACCCGGATCGCGCCCTCTACATCTTCGGCCCCGAAGACGGTTCACTGGATAAAGAGATCCGCGACTGGTGCGAAGACGTGGTCTATATCCCGACCACCGGCTGCATGAACCTGGCGGCCACGGTCAACGTGGTGCTGTACGACCGCATGGCCAAGGGCAACAACACCCGCTCAGGCCCGAAATTCCGCTGAATCACCGCACATCCGATGGAACGAGCCGACCGCCTCGGCAGTCAGCTTAATTATCCATTCTTGAAGCCTGGAGACAGATCATGAGCGACCTCAAACGCGTAGAGCGCATCGAATCCACCCCGTTCCAGACTCAGCCCGCGCAGAACGTCCAGGGTTGGGAGCGCATCGGTTCCCTGGCCGGCGGCGTGGTGATGGTCGGCAAAGGCCTGCGGCGCGGTGGTGTGTTCGGGTTGATTCAAGTGGCCATTGGCGGCGTAGCGATGGCGCGGGGTATTACCGGGCACAGTTCGGCGAAAAGCTTTCTGGAAAAGAGCCGTCAGGACATGGTTAACGCTCGAGCCAGGATTGAGCGTGCCGGGGAAGAGTTGAGTCGGTTGAAGGCCAATGCCGAGGCGGCGACCAAAACCGCCACCGTGACCGGGAATGATTCTTTGAAGTCGCCGAAAGCCGGGGTTTGATCCGGCATTTGCGGTGAGGCTCAGGGCCTCTTCGCGACCCGACTTGCCCGCGAAGGCGGTATTACTGAAGCAACCCGGTATCAAGCACCTTGGAAGACTCGCCAATAACGCTCTCACTGAGCTGAACGAATTCCTTGGTATCGACACTCTCCAAACGCATCGCCCCACGCAATACATCATCCAGCGAACGCTTGTTGCGGGTCTTCAGGCGAATCTCGCGATCCAGTTCCTGCAGCAACACCACCGCTTTGGCCACCTGCGCCGGGTTGATCTGCTCCCCGCGCAAGGTGGTGACCTTCTGGCTGGCCTTGGCCAACTTGCTCTGCAGGCTCTCATACCGCTCATCACTCATGCCGCCCGCACGGCGCACCAGTTCGATGGCGTAATACTCGGCAAACCCTTCGCTGATCCAGCCGCTACGCTGGCTGTCGTTGATCCGCCCGAACACCTGAGCCAATTCACGCATCAAGGTACTGGTGCCGCTTTCGCTGACCAGCGGCAGGCGGCTATTGAGATAGATCGATTCCCGCGCGGCCAGGCTGCCACGCCACATCGGGTCATTGGCGCCGACGATCAGCAATTTGCTGGGGTGACGCGGAAAAACTTCCTGCACTTGCGGCCACACGAACGTCAGCAGCGTCAGCACATCCATGCGGCGCATCCCCTGGCCTTGGGGCGAGGCCACGGTGACTTCGGTTTCCCCCAACCGCGTGCGACGGCTGCCGAGGTTACCGGCGAGCATCCAGCCAGTGGGACGGTCGAACAGGCGCGAGACGTTATCGATGCGGAACTTGTTTTTGCCGATCCGCGGCCAGGCGGTTTCGACGCTTTTCCAACCGGTGGGCAATTCGAATTCCAGGCGTGACACCAACTCGATACCGTCCTGCTGATCGAGTTTCGCCGCGGGCACCAGGTCATCGCCACGCATCAGCGCCCACGTTGGCGTCATGCGTGTATCGAAGCTGCCGCTCTTGCGCCCGTGGCTGATGCGCACGCGGTAGGTCAGGCTGGCCTTGTCGGCGGCCGGGCGCCAGACACCACGGACCTGCGTGCCCGGTGTGAGCTGCCATTGGCCGTCGGCCTTGAAATCACTGTAGTGACTGCCATCGCCCAAGTCGAAATCCAGACTGCGCACCGCCGAGCCTTGGGCCAGGGTCAGGCGCACTTCGGCCTGATCGCTTTGCGGCAACAGGCGTACGTGATAATCCAGATCGACTTTCTTCGCCGCCCACACGGGCGAACTCAGGGCCAGCAGCCCGACAGCCAACGCCCGGAGCACTCCCACCGCCATACACACTCCTATTGTGGCGAGCGAGCTTGCTCGCGCCGGGCTGCGTAGCGGCCCAAAATTCTTGTGATCACCGCCGATTTTGTGAGTGCTGCGCACTGGAGCGCCAGCCCGGTCAAGCGGGAGCAAGCTCCCTCGCCACAGACTAAATGGCATCGGGAATTAACCCGCGCGAAAAATCAGATGATCTTCCCAATCGTCTTCGGCCACGCTGCCTTCGGCGAGCATGCGCCCGGACTGGGAAATACGTTCGTGATGCACCGCATCACGATCACCGCATACCAGGTGATGCCAGAGCGGCAGGTCCTTGCCTTCGCTGACCAGTCGATAACCGCAGGTCGGCGGCAACCATTTGAACTCATCGGCCTTGCCCGGCGTGAGCTGGATGCAATCGGGGACAAAGTCGCGACGGTTGGGGTAATCGGTGCACTGACAGGTTTTGAGGTCCAGCAGTTTGCAGGCGATACGCGTGTAGTAGACGGCGTTGTCGTCTTCATCCTCGAGCTTTTGCAGGCAGCACAGGCCACAGCCGTCGCACAGCGATTCCCATTCCTCTTGATCGAGTTGATCGAGGGTTTTGCGTATCCAGAACGGTTCGACTTTGGCGGCCATGGCTCAAGCATCAACATCAGGTGGTGAAAAGGCCGCCAGTCTAGTGCCAAGGCATCGGCGGGCCAAGCATTGGCGACTGCCGGTACGACGGCACTTGTCAGTTTTTGCGCCACCCAGTAGCTTTGCCAGTCGCAAGGAGCCCTCCCCAAGTGCCATTAACGCTCAACCGCGTTGCATTCAGGTGAACTGCTGGCTCAAAAAAACTGGCGCTCAGCTCAACTGTACCCGCCGGTTTTTCGACGACCCCCACTTTCAAACGTAAAGGAATCTCTTGATGAGTGCTAATCCACGCGTTGCCGATTACGCCATTCACCCTCAGTTCACCGATCGCTGGTCGCCCCGCGCCTTCACCGGTGAAACCATTCCCGAAGAGACCCTGCTGAGCTTCTTCGAAGCCGCCCGCTGGGCACCATCGGCGTACAACTCGCAGCCTTGGCGGTTTCTCTATGCGCGTCGCGACACGCCGAACTGGGAGCGTTACCTGGGCCTGCTGAACGAGTTCAACCGCAGCTGGGCGCAGCACGCCTCGGCACTGGTGATCGTGATCTCGAAAACCACCTTCGTGGCACCTGGCGCCAGCGAAGAAACCCCGGCGCTGTGGCACACCTTCGACACAGGTTCCGCCTGGGGCCACCTGGCGTTGCAAGCGAGCATCAGCGGCTGGCACACCCACGGCATGGCCGGTTTCGATCAGGAGCTGACCCGCAAGGAGCTGAACATTCCTGAAGGCTACGCGCTGCACGCCGCCGTGGCGATCGGCAAGCTGGGCGACAAGGCGACACTGGCCGAGTACCTGCAAGCACGTGAAGAGCCAAGCCCGCGTCGTCCGCTGAGCGAGTTGGCGGCTGAAGGTAATTTCACCCTGTAAAAACAAAAGGTCGCAGCCTGCGGCAGCTCCCTACAGGTGTTCACAAAGCCCTGTAGGAGCTGCCGCAGGCTGCGACCTTTTCAGCTGCGCCTCAATACCCGCGCGCGAAATCCACTTCCCCACGCAACGCTTCACCCGCCTGATACGCCCGCAGGTTCTCGACAAACAGCTTCACCATCGCCGGTGGCGAAGTCGGTGCCGAGCTGTGGCCGGTCAGCAGCAGGCCCCACGCGGTCCAGAACGGATGACGTTGCGGCAGTGGTTCCTGACGGCAGACGTCGATCACAGCCCCGGCCAGATGCCCTTCCTTCAAGGCTTCCACCAGATCCGCATCGACCACCGCAACGCCGCGTCCGACGTTGATGAACAACCCCGTCGCCTTGAACTGCTTGAACAGGGCAGCGTCATACAGGTCGTGCGTATTGGGGGTATTCGGCAGCAGATTGATCACGTAATCCACCTCACCGACCAGGCGCGGCAAATCGCTCAGCGCGCCGACTTCGACAAAGGGCGCCTGCTCCCGGGCAGTGCTGGCGATGCCATATAACTCGACGCCAAACGGCAGCAGAAACTGCGCCACTGTCTGACCGATATCACCGGTGCCGACAATCAGCACCTTTCGTCCAGCCAGGCTTTGACCCTGGCGATTGTCCCATTTGCGCTCGACCTGGCTGACCAGCCGCGCCAACACTTCGCGCTCGTGGCCGAGCATGTAAGTCAGCACGTATTCAGCCATGACCTGACCAAAAATCCCTACCGCGCGAGTCAGCCGATAGTGCCGTGGCAAGCCATCGGCCAGCAGCGGCGTGATACCGGCCCAAGTCGACTGCAGCCATGCAGGCGTATGGCCCTGACGCAACAGCGTCGCCAGCAGGTCCGGCTGACCGAGCCAGACCTGGCAGTCGGCGGCCTGACGGGCCAGTTCGGCGGAGTCACCGCTGGTCAATACTTCCAGATCAGGAGCTGCCTGACGCAACAGTTGGGCATACACAGGGTGGTCGTGTTCAGCAATCAGAACGCGCATGTTTCAAACCTTTCAAAAGCAGTGCAGACGACCGCCGACAGAGGATCACTCCATCGTCACGGCCATCGCCAAAATCATTCCAGTGTTTCATAAGGCTCTGAATAGAGCCTGTCTGCCGATTACATCGGGTCGTTGCGGCGCAGCAATTCTTCCGGCAAGTGTTCGATGTATTCATCCTCGGCCGGTGGCATTTGCAGGTGGTAGCCCTGCTTTTCGAGGTTCTCCAGTACTACAGCAATGTCTTCGCGCGACAGCTTGCGCTCGGGGGTCAACACCAGGTCGAAAGCGTGGATGGCTTTGCCGAAAGCCGCCATCAGGGGTTCAGGCACGCGCTCCAGTGCATCGCTTTTGAGCACATAGAGGTACATCCCGCTTTTCTTCGAGCTTCGATAAATCGAGCAAATACGTTTCAAGGCTGTTCTCCGGCGGTGGCCAGGCTGTCGAGCAGCGCCTGGCCCATCAATTCGCGGCGCCAGCCACGCAGCGAATCAGGCAATTGGTAAGGACCATTGGGGAAGCCGCTCTTGAGCAGCGCTTCCAGGGTTTTCTTGCGCAGCATCAGCTCCGGCGCGATGTTCAGGCGCTCGGCTTCGGCCTGGCCGATGGCACGCAGCTGTTTGACCAGCGCGGCGGCTTCCACCGGCAATGGCTCCGGCACCGCTGGCGGCCACTGATCAGGCGACACACTGCCAGAGCGCTTGATCAGATCAAGCAGAAATTCGCCGTCCTGACGCACGGTGCGCGGGTGCATGTCTTCGATTTTCGCCAGTGCGCCGAGGTTGTCCGGTTGGGTGCGTGCCAACGGCCACAGTGAATGTTCACGGATAATGCGGTTGCGCGGCAGATCACGGGCGCGGGCTTCACGCTCGCGCCAGGCGCAGAGTTCACGCAACACGGCGAGTTGGGCGCGGGACAGCTTCCAGGCCAGTTTGGCGTCGCGATAGACCTCGTACGGGTCGACCTCGCGCCGCAGATTGGCGACCAGCTCGGCACCGTCTTCCAGGACCCACGCGTATTTTTCGTCAGAAAGCTTCGGACGCAGCTGTACGAAAACCTCCGCCAGATGCACGGCATCTTCGGCGGCGTAGCTGATCTGAGTCTCGGACAGTGGACGTTGCAGCCAGTCGGAACGGGTCTCGCCCTTGGGCAGGTCGATGCCGAGCACGTCCTGCACCAGCCGCGAATAGCCCATGGAGAAACCCAGGTTCAGGTAAGCAGCGGCCAGTTGGGTGTCGAACAGCGGCGCCGGCAGACTGCCGGTCAGGCGCAGCAGGACTTCGAGGTCTTCGCTGCACGCATGCACGACCTTGACCACGGCCGGGTTTTCCAGCAACGCGGCCAGGGGCTGCCAGTTGTCGATGGTCAGTGGGTCAATCAGGTAAGCGCGTACGCCATCGCCGACCTGCAGCAGACCTGCGATCGGGTAAAAGGTGTCGACCCGCATGAATTCGGTGTCGAGGGCAACGAATGGCAGCTGCTGCCACTCGGTGCAAAACTGACCGAGGCTATCGTTGTCGCGAATCCAGTGAATATCGATGGCCACACGGCTCTCCCTTGAAGAATGGCGCGCAGTATATATCGCCCCCGGCGATTTCCGCGCATCCACTGAACAAGAGCTTTAGCGAAAATACCTGCCGGACAGCAAGAATTGTCTGAAAGGCTAGCTGTCCTTACGCAACACGTAGAGCCGCATCCGCGTGCAACCCGGTACCAAGTCCTGATGACTGAGCAAGCAGAAACCCGCTTGCCTGAACTCGGCCTCAAGCTCGGCCTTGCTGGCCTGTGGCTGGGCCTGTGCGCCCTCCACGTCCGAACGCTCGAGCTTGAAACGCCCATCAACCCGCACCGCCACAATCACGGTATCGCGACTGACCCGGTGGAACTCGCCCAGCATGGACAATCGATGCTCGGGACAGGCGATGCGTTGAAACAGTTGCAGGCAAAAAATGCAGTCAACCGCATTCGCCGACAAGCCGATGGTGAAGGCAGAACTCTGAAAGGTCTTGATCCGTTTCAGCAGGTTCTGCGGATGGTGGGTGCTGGCGTGATCGAGCATGTCCTGAGACGGATCGGTCGCGAGAATCACCCGGTTCGCATGCTCGGCCAGAACTGGCCAGAAACGCCCGACCCCGCAGGCCACATCAAGAATCAATCCCGGTTCGCCAGCGACCTGAAGCGCGTTACGCACCAATTGCTCTTCGCGCCAGAACGTCAAACGCCCCGCCAGGCCGCGCGGTCGCGGCTGTTTACAGACGCGGGCGTGTTCCTGATCGTAGCGCCGGGCGAACTCAAGCTCGAAGGCGGATGGGGGCTGCGCGGACATGTGTAATGGCTCTTGTTGGATGTTCCAGGCGCCGCAGATTAGCGGTCGTTACGTGAAAAAAAGCTCGAGTCGCTCATTTTTTAGCCAGCACACCGTCGCCCATTGCGCCGCGGCATCCGGCGAACATATCCAGACCCGGGTTGTAGACCGTGCTGTTGACCTCCAGCAGACCGAGCATCGAATGGAACAGGTTGTCCTGGCTCAAGGGTTTTTCACGACTCAGTTGCAGGCAATGGGTGTCCACCGAGAACGACTTTTGATAGCTGTCGGAGAACCACGCCAGCATCGCTACATGTTTCTGTTGTTCCGGTGCGAGCATGTAAGGCGTGCCATGCAGGAACAGGTTGTATTCGCCCAGCGACTCGCCGTGGTCCGACAGATACAGCATCGCGGTATCGACTTTGCCCTGGTTGCTGCGCAACAGATCGATCAGGGTCGACAGCACGTGGTCGGTATACACCAGCGTATTGTCGTAGCCATTAACGATGCTTTCGCGGCTGCAATTGTTCAGCGCATTGCTTTCACACACAGGTGTGAAGTGTTCGTATTCTTTCGGGTAGCGCTTGAAGTATTCCGGACCGTGACTGCCCATTTGGTGCAGGACCAGCACGGTGTCTTTATTCAGCGTGTCGATGAAGTGCTGCATGCCTTGCAGGAGAATTTCATCGCGGCACTCGCTGTTGGCGCACAGCACAGGGTCTTTCAGGTCACTCACGTCATCGACAGTGACCCGATCGCAGGTGCCTTTGCAGCCCGACTGGTTATCGCGCCAGATGACCTCGAGACCGGCACGCTTGAGCACGTCCAGCAGGCCTTCCTGGTTCTTCGCCTTGCTGGCGTCGTAATCCTTGCGACCCATGTTGGAGAACATGCAGGGCACCGACACCGCCGTTTCCGTCCCGCACGAATGCACATCGGTGAAGGCAATCAGGCCGGATTCCTTACTCAGTTTCGGCGTGGTGTCGCGGTCATAACCCAGGATGCCGAAGTTCTCGGCCCGGGCACTTTCGCCCACCACCAGTACCGTCAGGGATTTACGGTCGTGGGCCTGCCAGGCCGGTTTTTTCTGGGCATCTTCACCCAGTTTGGCGAAAGGTTGCCGTGCAGACACCACTTGCTCACGCAGATAACCGAACGAGGCACCGATGTAGTTGCTCGGCACCACCATCAGACGCAATTCATGGTGATTGCGAAACAACGACGACAGGCCTTGATAGTTGACCAATGCGACACCGCCGATCACCGCAACCGACGCGACACTCACCAGCACTTTACTTAATAACTCACGGTGCCAGCGACGATAATTAACCGGGATTTTCCACAACAACCACGACGGCAAGACGCCGAGCAGCACGATATAAACAAACAGTTTTAGCGAGAGTAAGTCGCGTACTTCCGTGGCATTGGTTTCGGCGAAGTTACGCAACATACCGGCGTCGATCAGCACGCCATATTGGCTCATGAAGTACGCCACACCGGCACTGATCAGAAAGATCAGCGTCAACACGGGTTTCATCACGGGTCGGAATGCCAGCAAGGTCAGCACAATGTTGAAGGCCGCCAGGATCATCAGCCCGAACGCGACACGCATGACGATGCCTTGACCGTCTGCTGCGGTGATATCGAAGAGGTGTTGCCAGAGAACTAAATTGAACCCTGCCAATAGAAAGGCACTGGAAACCAACGTCACCCATTCGGGGCGCACGGCTTTGAACTTCAACATGTGATCGGCTGTTCCTGAAAAGAAGTGCCCGCGGCAAATGTGAAAATTTCATTGACCGAGACGCCACAAATCTTAATCAGTCAACCATCAATATTTCGTGAAAAAGAAGCCAACGAATAGTTGGCTTCTGGTATTAGGCCAAAACTTCCAACACTGGCGACCCGTTTCAAGCCTGATGCAGATACCAGCGCCAGTCCTGCTCACCGACTTCGCCCATGAATTGCCGGTATTCGGCGCGTTTCACTGCCAGATAGACACCTAGAAACTCACTGCCGAATGCTTCCCCGGCCCAATTCGAGCCTTCCAGCGCTCGCAACGTGGTCAACCAGTCGGTCGGCAACAATTGCGCGGCCTGGGCGTAACCGTTGCCCTCCACCGGCGCCCCGGGGTCAAGTTGCTCGCGGATGCCGCGATGAATACCGGCCAGGATCGCCGCCGCCGCCAGATACGGGTTGGCGTCGGCACCACAAATACGGTGCTCGATATGCCGGGAGAATGCCGGCCCGCCGGGCACTCGCAAACTCACGGTGCGGTTGTCCACGCCCCAGGTAGCCGCCAGAGGGGCGTAGCTGTTGGTCTGGAAACGGCGGTACGAGTTGGCGTTCGGACAGAACAACAGCAATGCATCGAGCAATGTGGCGAGCATTCCGCCGACCGCGTGTTTGAGCAGCGGCGTGCCGTCCGGGGCCTCGCTGGCGAACAGGTTATTGCCGTCCTTGTCCGCCAGGCTGACATGCATGTGCATGCCGGTGCCGGCCAGGTCATCGAACGGCTTGGCCATGAAACAAGCCGTCATCCCGTGCTTTTGCGCCACGCCCTTGACCAGCCGCTTGTAGCGCACGGCTTCGTCCATCGCCTGCAAAGCGTCGGTGCGGTGTTCGAGGGTGATTTCCACTTGCCCCGGCGCGTATTCGGAAATCGCCGTGCGCGCCGGAATGCCCTGGAGCTTGCAGGCGCTGTAGAGGTCGGCCAGAAATGGCTCGATCTGTTCCAGTTCACGCAAGCCGTAGACCTGAGTCCCGCGTGGCCGCCCGCCATCGACATCCCGCGCCGGTTGCGGCCGACCGTTGCCGTCGCGCTGCTGATCCAGCAGATAGAACTCCAGCTCCGCCGCCATCACCGGGTAATAACCGTCGGCCTGCAAGCCTTCGATGACCTTGGCCAGCAGGTGCCGTGGGTCGGCGATGGTCGCGGGCATGCCCTCTTGCGGATGCATGCTGACCTGCACCGCCGCCGTGGGAATCAATCGCCACGGCATGCGCTGCAAACTGCCGCTGACGGGATAAGCGCGGCAATCGATATCACCGACGTCCCAGACCAGACCGGAGTTTTCCACGTCATCGCCATTGATGGTCAGTCCCAGGATGGTACTCGGTAGTGGCCGACCGCTTTCATACACCGCCAGCAACTCATCGCGATGCAGTAATTTGCCGCGTGGCACTCCGTTATTGTCGAGGATGAACAGCTCGAACATCTCGATATCCGGGTTCTGTTCAAGAAACGTCAGGGCTTGTTCTTTCGTAGCGAAGGATGTCGTGGCACAGCTCATGGGAGACCTCGTCTTTCCGCGTCAGGCAAACGCACAGGCGCCGCCGGTTTGATCCCGGCGCACAGCGCGGGACCTGTCAGAACAATCAGCGGGAGATGCAGGAATCCGGCGGGCGCGCGTGACGGCAGTGCCACAGCGCCCAGAAGGCCAGTTCGGAAGGGAGTGCGACTGGACAACCGTCCATAGGGAAGACCGCGATAAACAGATGAGCAGCAGCGTCACACGGGCGGTTAAGCCGTTAAATCGGGATTTGAAGAACCTTGGGTGTGGATTGGCTAAACAATCGATTATTCGCTAAAGGGGATTAGCCGAGCGGTACAGTTATTTAATTTCTAAATACTGCTCCAGACTTTCTGATTTGCCGCCTCCAGGGCTCGCGCGCCTAATCGGCTCCTTGTTCCTGAAGGTCCGATTATGGAAAACGTTCGAGCAACCTCCCGCCCTGCCCCCTGGCTGATGTTCAGCATCATTCTTGTCGCCCTGAATCTGCGTCCGTCCATGGCCGCTGTCGGCCCGTTGCTGTCAGCCATTCGCGGTGATATCCCGCTGAGTTTCAGCCTGGCCTCGCTGTTGACCATGCTGCCAGTCATGGCCATGGGACTGGCAATGTTCTTTGGTATCGGTATCAGTCAGCGCTTGGGCGAGCAGCGCACCGTCGTGCTGTCGCTGCTGATCATCGGCCTGGCCACGGTGTCGCGGTTATTCCTTGATTCGGCGGCGGAACTGATCCTGAGCGCCGTGCTGGCCGGCGTCGGCATTGCGCTGATTCAGGCGCTGATGCCGGCCCTGATCAAGTCCCGTTTCAGCGACAACGTTTCCGTGTGCATGGGTCTCTACGTGACGTCGATCACGGCCGGCGCGGCAATTGCGGCGTCATTCGCGCCGTTGGTGATGACCCGCACCGGCAGTTGGCGAGTGGGGTTGGCGATCTGGGCGGCACTGGCGCTGGCGGCGTTGCTGTTCTGGTGCGTTCAACGCACGGGAATGCCGACATTGGGGGAAAAGTCGTCCCGCAAAGAATCCTTTTTCCGCAGTTCCCGTGCCTGGTTACTCGCGATCTTCTTCGGCCTGGGCACGGCGTCCTACACCTGTGTCCTGGCCTGGCTGGCACCGTACTACGTGGAAAAAGGCTGGAGCGAACAACAGGCCGGCTTGTTACTGGGCTTTTTGACGGCCATGGAAGTGTTGTCGGGGCTACTGACGCCCGCCATCGCCAACCGCAGCCGTGACCGGCGCCTGGTGCTGGTGGTGTTACTGGCACTGATCATGGCCGGTTTTTGCGGTCTGATTCTGAGCCCGCAACACCTGAGCCTGCTGTGGCCGTGCCTGCTGGGACTGGGCATCGGCGGGCTGTTCCCGATGAGCCTGATCGTGTCGCTGGATCATCTGGACAATCCCCAACGCGCGGGTGGGTTGACCGCCTTCGTGCAAGGCATCGGTTACCTGATCGCCGGCCTCTCGCCGCTGATCGCCGGGATGATTCGCGATCAACTGGGCAGTTTCGAATGGGCCTGGTGGTCACTGATGGGCGTCATGGCACTGATGATTCTGATGGTTCTGCGCTTCGATCCGCGGCATTACGCCAAACACATTCATTAACCCGGAACCCCCACCATGAAACGCAAAGGTTTTGCTGCCGCTCACGTCGGCATGTTGCTCTGGGCGCTGTTGATTGCCGTCTCGTTTTCCGCGGCAGCCCAGGTCAGCCAGGCCATCGACCCGATTCTGCTGACCGGGTTGCGCTTGTTGTGTTGCGCCCTGGTGTTTTTACCCCTGCTGCTGTTCAAGGGCGATACCGCCATGACCGCCCGCGGCCTGCTCGGTCATGCCGTGCTCGGCATGCTGCTGGCGCTGTACTTCGGCTCGTTGTTCGAAGCACTGCGTTACACTTCGGCGGTGAACACCGGGACGATGTTCACTCTGGTGCCGTTGCTGACACTGCTGTTCGAAGCCATCCTGACACCCGACAGCCGCCTGAAACAGCGCGTGTTGCCCATGCTGGTTGCCGCGGCCGGCGCCATGCTGCTGGTATTGAAAGGCGCAGGCCCCGGCGAACTGCCGTCGCTGTACGCGGTATCGGTGTATGCGGTCGGTTGCCTGGCAATGGCGCTCTACTCGCCCCTGAGTCAACGGCTCAAGGCCAACAGCCTCAAGGGGCGCGGCCCGGTGGGCATGACTTTCTGGAACATGCTGTTCGGCGCACTGTTTCTATTGGCGTTTTGTGGATTCAGCGGCGGCTGGCGTTCGGCGTCGTTGCTGAGCGCGAGCGATCTCTGGTGGTTGATCTACCTGGCCCTGTTTGCCACCCTGGCGACTTTCTGGCTGCTGCATCGAGCCATTGGCGTGATCGCCCCTTCCTCAGTCATTTCCTACATCTACCTGAGCACCCTGTTCATCACATTGTTCCACTGGTTGTGGCTACGTCAGTCGCCACGCGCCCTGGAAATCATCGGCGCGTTGCTGGTGGGCGTCGGCATGTTGGCGCTGTTAATATCCAGCCGCGATGCGATGCCTGCACAGCAATCAGCGCTGAAGGCCTCTGGCCATGTTTCGGGCGATTGAATTCACAGGTCGTGTTCATAACACTATCTGTCCCACAACTGACCATGAAACATCCTACAAGGCATTCTCTTGGTACTATCGTTCCGCTAAGATCATTCGCACACGTTTGCGCACGGTCAGCGCAAGGAGCACAGCGAGACAGAACGGATGCTGAACAGTAACTTGCTTAGAAAGCTCGATATGCAAGACCTCATGGTGTTTGTTGCCGTGTATGAGCAAAGCAGCGTCACCGGTGTGTCGGAGGCACTTTGCGTCAGCCAGTCCACCGTGAGTTACTGCCTGAAAAAACTGCGCACCAGTTTCGAAGACGAGTTATTCATCAATACCCGCACGGGTATGCGCCCCACCTACAAAGCCAGCACCATGTATGCCCATGTGCTGAAGATTCTCGAAAGCATCAACCTGTGTCACGCCGGGACACCAACGTTCGATCCGACCTTGCAACCAGTCACCTTCAATATCTGTGCGCCGGAGTACTTCGAGCAACTGATCCTGCCGCGCCTGTTGAAGAGCTTCGATTTCGCCGACCTGCCGGTGATGGTCAACATGCACAAGTTCGAAACCGACATCCCGGCCGAAGAACTGCGCGACGGCAGCCTCGACCTGGTGGTCTGTTTCGGCCCGAACTTTCATCGAAGCCACACCGACTTCAACTCCAGACGACTACTGGAGGACGATCTGGTCTGCGTCTTCGACAAACGCGCCACGCCGCTGGAGCCGCGCTTGAGCCTGCAAGCGTTCACTGAACGTCGGCATGTGTTCCCGACGCCCTGGACGTCCACCACCAACATGGTTGACGGCTGGCTGGCTCAACAGGCCCACAAACGCCAGATTGTCGCGCGCTCCAACAGCTACAGCGCGGCACTGAAGATGATCACCGGCACCGACTTCATCCTGACCTTGCCCCGGCGCATCCAGCAATTGCTGGCCAATGAGGCGATCTTCAATCACTGCGAAGCGCCCAATGGTTTACCGGGCTTCACCCTGGACATGCAGTGGAGTCAAAGCGTCGACCAGGACAGCGCCAACACCTGGCTGCGCGAGCAAGTGATCAAGGCCTGCGCCGAGCAGGAAATGGCCTGAAACTCAGAGGCCGATGGCAGTCTTGGTGTAGGACTCTCGATCGATGTCGATGATTTCCACACAGAGTTGAACCTCAACCCCGACCGGCCATTCGCACACATCCTGCACCACGGCCAGCAGGCTTTCGGACAACTGCTTCTTGATCTGCGGCGAGCGACCGCTCAATAACGACAGCTTTACATGCATGAACGCCCGCTCGCCCGGTGCGGTACCCACCCTGAAAGTCTCGACCTTCACCGCACGGGCCTTGATGTCGAACTCTTCAAACTGCCCCGAAGCGACCAGCGCG
Source organism: Pseudomonas sp. 05N433 (assembly GCF_056396925.1). Lineage (NCBI taxonomy): Bacteria > Pseudomonadati > Pseudomonadota > Gammaproteobacteria > Pseudomonadales > Pseudomonadaceae > Pseudomonas > Pseudomonas sp. 05N433. The sequence continues at coordinate 130,959 of NZ_JBFTML010000009.1, forward strand.
TTGTTGAGTCGCATCAATGCCACATCGGCATTCAGTTCGGACAGGTTGGCGGTGTATTCCATGTGCAGGTGGGGCATGACGGGGTTCCTGAGGATTGGCAGAAAGGTCGTAGATATAACACCGCCCTGCTCACTCTGTCAGCGGAAGGATCGGACGTTCACTCATGAACGCCTCCAGGCGCGAGCGCAGCCAGCGTTCAGCCGGGTCGCTGTCGACATGACTGAGCCAGACCATGGACAGGTCCAGGGTCGGCGTCTTGAACGGAAACGGCTCTTTGAACAGTTGGCCTGACGCGGCCATCGCCTCCGCCGTGTAGTCAGGCAGGCTGGCGATCAGATCGGTGCCGGCGAGCAACGCCGGCAATGAGCTGTATTGCGGAACGGACAGCACGACGTGGCGTGTTCGGCCAATCTCCGCCAGCCATTCATCGGCGTAGCCACTGACATTGGCGGTGTGGGACACCAGCACGTGCGGCCGCGCGCAATATTCATCGAGGGTCAACGGCGTATCCGACGCATCTGCACGCAAGATACTGGGCTGGATATGACGCAACAATTTGCGCTTGGCGTTGGCCGGCAGACCGCGCGTCTGGCTGATACCAACGGTGATATCGCCAGACGCCAGCAAGTCGGGAATGCGCCAGTAGTCAACATGCTGGACCACGAACACCACCTTCGGCGCCTCCTGGCGCAAGGCGCGCAGCAACGGTGGCAACAGGCCGAACTCGACATCGTCCGACAGCCCGATGCGAAACGTCATGGTGCTGCTGAGCGGATCGAAATCGTGGGTCAGGCTCAAGGCCACCGACAGCGAATCCAGTGCCGGCGACAGATGCTGAATGATCTCCTCGGCCCGCGCTGTCGGCTCCATGCGATGGCCGACCCGAATGAACAGCGGATCGTTGAACATCGTCCGCAAGCGGTTCAGCGCCGCACTGATGGTCGGCTGACCGAGGAACAGCTTCTCCGCCACCCGCGTGACGTTGCGTTCGAGCATCAATGTCTCGAACACCACCATCAGGTTGATGTCGGCCTTGCGTAGTTCGTTGCGATTCATCCGTTGCACCCCGGTCCCCAAGACTGGATGACAGTTTAGGGAGGTGTCGCGATCGGCGTCTATGCAGGTTGGCAAACGACCCGATCCATAAAATCCGGGGGCACTTACCACTCAGGAGCGCCCGACTGAAACGAAGCTGCTCTGATTGAGCAGCTTCACCGCCTGGAACCTATATCTCCTTGACCGGTGTCTGCTCTTGAGTCCCTTTGATCAAATCGATGGCATGCACGCAATCAGACTTGTTGACGTAAGCCTCCCCACTGGCAATCGTTTCATGATTCCCCGCTCGCAAACGCCAGCGCCATTGGCCCTTGCCGGTCTGTGAGGTGCCACGGGTTTGCCTGTAAATCTCAAAGTACATTGATCGCTCCTTGCGATGGCTGATTACGACAGATCAGAGACCTGCGAAACCAGAGTAGATGAGGAATTTTTGCGGCAACGTCTTTCAATGTCAGGGGATATTTCGAAGGAAAAACCTTGATTGCCGAAACGATCAATGAATACGGGGGACGGTAATCAGAACGACTTGGTGGAGTTACTTTTCCTGTGGACGGACATATCTTTCTTACGCTGTTGTGCTGATTTTTCCGACACCAAAAACTCGGGGGAAAGCAGGACGAATGCGAAAATAGCCCGACGGAAAAAACTGCGTAAACGAAAAAACCCCGTAGATTTTCATCTACGGGGCTTTCTATGTATGGCGGAGAGATGGAGACTCACCTAAACGACATCCCCCTCCAACAAACGCCGTGCTTTAGCACCACCCAAAAAACAGCAAGATTTATTTTCTCAGCCCGAAAACCGAACGCAATTGAAGTAAATCGAAAAAATTGGCGCTGGCCAAGAAATGATCAGAAGCAGAATGACTGACGTCTACCTATTTAGGTCTCGCCACCCATTGCCACTTTTGATCCCGGCTTTACAGGCTAGCAGTAGCCGGTTCCCGTCTGACTCCATGGCACCACTACTTAATAGAGTCCCAATCAGTGCAACTGCTGCCGCTATACCCGCCTTCATGATAGTTTTCTTGGTGTTGTGAAAAGCGGTCTCGGATCGCACAGCCGCTGTTGTCCATTCACTTCAATTTGCATGCTTGTGTGAATTTATCCGTTTCTCGTGTAGATCCACCTACGGACACGGTCCCAGACCATTTAGAGTCAAACTCTTCCGACTGGAGCCCAAGTTGGATCACTGACTTCGCCTCACGAAGATCAGCTAAAACCTTGAGGATTTCCTCTTTCTCACGAGTGACGTACTGGGTGTATTGGTTATTGCGTTTCGCGCTCTCTACTGTGAAGCGATGGATCTCACCCTTGTCTACTTTGATGAGAAGTTTCCACTCTGAGCTGGTCCGCCCATCAGCCCATTTTTCTTCTTGCAAGAGTGCGAGGGAGAGGCCATCCGAATCGCAGTCGAATGCAACCGCTTGGCTCGGACTGATGTTGCCGAGAAGCATTGCTTTCTTGTCGCCTGAGAAGATGTCGTCCTGAATGGTTGTATCCCATTGAGCGCTGGCAGTAGATGAAATGGCAATACCGATAAGTACAACCGTTGCCGCTATCCCTGCTTTCATGTCGATATCCTTAGGAAAGATTGGCTGATCTTAGCTGCTCTCTGGGCACCTTGCCATCACATCACTCGTTCACCCTAGGCTCAAAAGCGGATGGCTAATGCACCTTAACGATGTCCACATATCAATTGGGTTTTCTTGTTAGCTGATATCACCTAGGCTTTCCAACTGATCAACAGCTGAAATTACAAGCCAAGGAGAAGATGGCATGACGGTAGATAAAGCCTGCCCGGTAGTGCTACGGAGAAGTGAAACGCTAGAAATTTTGGCTTTTGAGCATCCGCTGGCAGGTCTGCAATTGGTCAAAGGTAGCGTGGAATCCGGAGAGTCAACTGAAGTGGCCTCTGCACGAGAGCTGGTCGAAGAAGCCGGGATTCAAGGCAAGGTGATACGAGATTTGGGTACGTTGCGCTCGCATATAACAGGACCACATGTGGGCATTCCATGAGTGTCATGTTGCGCAAGACCTGCCTGATACCTGGGTTCATCATACTGAAGATGATGGAGGACATGAGTTCATTTTTTTTTGGCATCCATTAATGAGTGAGCCCTCAGAAGCGTGGCATCAGATTTACAAAGATGCGTTGGGATTTATAAGACTTAGTCTCGCTAAAGCGCCAATGGAGAATTGACACTCAATTGCCACCTGTACGGCACGCCCATTTATGCAGCAGCAGTTCGGTAATCTCACTAGCCTGCTGCGTCGGCATAATCATTAAGGCGCGTCACCACCTCTACGCTAGCAACTTAGCTGTTAGCCGTCACCTGACGCGCTCATAGTCAAGAGTCCATCTCGCCCAACTACTTACTATCACGAGGTTTGGTGCCGTATTTTCCAGTGTACGGGTTCACATTCCCTTTCGTACTGTAGTTATTATTCCTAGTGGTATCTGGATTTGTAGCGTGGGAAGGTCCGACATACGTTCCGTTACTTCGCGTATACCCACTGATGGTATGATCAGAACGACTTCCGTAAGAATAACTAGACTTGTACGAAGAATGCCCGCCGTAACTGCTACCACGAGCATAAGCATCCCCTGAAAGCGCTACTGCCGCCACCACAGCCGCCAAAAACAATGCCTTTCTCATACAACCTCCCGTTTCAGATCAATGAGAGCTCAACGATGCTGTCATCAAGTCACTCATTCCTCTTCGTCGTCATCCGATGAGGCCACTCCGCTGCCGTCTTCAACGTACGACTGACAACCTTCGTTGAATGACTGAGAAGGCGTGCTGCATGAGTTCTCGTCATCAATATCATTCTGCTCTGCCCAGTTATACCCAGCCTGATGCCCTGAGCAGTCACCCTGGCATTGATAGCCATCGAATGTGGCTGCGTAAGCCATCGCGCTGCCCAACAACAGCATTACCAGCGCGATGAATGCTCTCATTGGTGAGACTCCATCGGTAATGCTTGCGAGCATGATTCTCTCCAATTGAAAGCGCCACTTCGTGGTTACACAAACTGTAGCTCACTTTCTCTAGCGAGTTGCTGGGATTGGTGGAATGCCCGGAGTATCACGTCGCTCGCGGCGACTTCGCACTGCTTCATTCCGCTGCGTGATGACTGCGACTTGTTTGATGTCATCGCACGACGTATGGATGCGGAGCCCTCCTCCCCAAGCGAGCAGAAGGGCACTTAAACGCGCGATCCATGAAATGTGCGGTGAGCGCTTAGAGAGAGCCGAAAAGTCTTCCGGCTGCTTATGAGACGGGCAAACCACCCGTAATCCACAACTAGCTTATGCGATCTTAAATGCGCCCAATCCTCTGATGCTGACCCGTTTAGGATCATGTTTGGGCCTTCTATTTTATCGGCGATGTAACCGAGCCAACCAACCTTCGCTCTTGCCCTAAAAATGCCCTAAACCAAAAAACCAGAAACGAAAAAGCCCCGTAGATTTTCATCTACGGGGCTTTTCTATGTATGGCGGAGAGATAGGGATTCGAACCCTAGGTACCGGTGAAGGTACAACGGATTTCGAATCCGTCCCATTCGGCCACTCTGGCATCTCTCCAACGGCGCGCATCATAACAGCACAATCGCCGGAAGCGAACCCCCCTTTAGCGATTTTTTTCCGTGCTATCAGATGCTTGCGTCGATTAAAGCGGTACGCCCAGACGGTTGGCGACTTCTTCGTAGGCTTCGATGACGTCACCGAGGCCCTGACGGAAGCGGTCCTTGTCCATTTTCTTCTTGGTGGCCTTGTCCCACAGACGGCAGCCGTCCGGGCTGAATTCGTCGCCCAGAACGATGGAGCCGTCGGAGAACACGCCAAATTCGAGTTTGAAGTCGACCAGCAGCAGGCCGGCGTCGTCGAACAGTTTGCTCAGGACTTCGTTGACCTTGAGCGACAGTTCTTTCATGCGAACCAGTTGCTCGGCGGTGCCCCAACCGAATGCCACTACGTGGGATTCGTTGATGAACGGGTCGCCCTTGGCGTCGTCCTTCAGGAACAGTTCGAAGGTGTAAGGGTTGAGCTTCATACCCTCTTCAACACCCAGGCGCTTGACCAGGCTGCCGGCGGCGTAGTTACGCACGACGCACTCGACCGGAATCATGTCGAGTTTTTTCACCAGGCATTCGTTGTCACCCAGCAGTTTGTCGAATTGAGTCGGCACGCCGGCTGCTTCGAGTTTCTGCATGATGAAAGCGTTGAACTTGTTGTTCACCATGCCTTTGCGGTCGAGCTGCTCGATACGCTTGCCGTCGAACGCCGAGGTGTCGTTGCGAAACAGCAGGATCAAGCGGTCAGCGTCGTCGGTCTTGTAAACCGATTTGGCTTTGCCGCGGTAGAGTTCTTCACGTTTTTCCATGATGGGCTCCGCTTGCTAAGTAGGTGGGCTAGGCGATGTGTCGCCAGTCGAGCCCTGAATCTTGATCGGCTAGTTGCAGCCAGTCCGGGTCGCACCCGAGGGTGTCGACAAAACATTGCCGGGCCAGCTGCGGCAGGTTGTTCTTGCTGCTCAGATGGGCCAGGACCAGGTGTTGCAGGCCTTGCCAGCCCAACTCGGCCACCAGGAATGCCGCCTGATGGTTGTTCAAATGTCCCAATTCACCGCCCACCCGTTGCTTGAGAAAGTACGGGTAGTGACCGCGAGCCAGCATGTCACGGCAATGGTTGGCCTCGATCATCAACGCATCGAGGTCCCGATAGCCGTCCAGCACCTTGTTGCAGTATGAGCCCAGGTCGGTCAACAGGCCGAAACGCCGCTGACCGTCGCTGAAAACATACTGCGTCGGCTCCTGTGCATCATGGGCCACGGCAATGACGCCGATGCTCAGATGGCCGATTTGCAGTTGCTCGCCGCCAGCCAGAAGGCCTGCGGGTTCAATCGGTTTGCGCATCCCGCGCAAGGTCCCGCGACTGAGGTAGACAGGCAGATTGTAACGCCGAGACAGCAAACCCACGCCATGCACGTGATCGGCATGTTCGTGGGTCACAAGTATCGCGCTCAACTGCGCAGGGTTTACCCCAAGGCGCAGCAGGCGTTTTTCGGTTTCCCGCAAGGAGAAACCACAATCCACCAGCACATACGTGTCATCGCTGGCTACCAGCGTGCCGTTCCCTTGGCTACCGCTGCCGAGAACGGCAAAACGCATGCGATCAGCCCAGGTTGTCCTGAATCACGGTCAACACTTTGCGCGCCACGTCTGCTGGCGCCACGGTGTTGATGTTTTTCTCGACGGTGACTTGTACGTTCTCGCCGACCTTGCTCAGGCGAACCTGATAACGCTCGGCGCGGGCTTCAACTTCTTCCTTGTTCGGCTTGCTGCCGAACAGGCTGCCGAAGAAACCTGGCTGCTCATCCTTCTTCTCGGCCTTTTCGGCGAGGTTGATGTAGTACAGGCCCAGGCTGCGGTTGATGTCTTCAACACGCCATTCGCCCTGTTCCAGCGCACGACCGACGCTCGACCAGGCACGATCCAGGTCGGTACCGACGTTGAGCACCGGGTTGCCGCTGCCATCCTCGGTCAGGCTGACACGGCTTGGCGTATCGAAATCACGCGAGGCCAGCATGGAGACCGAACCGCCCTTCTCCGAAGTGCGGCTCATGCTCGCGAGCATGTCGTCGACCAATGCTGCGTCCAGGCCGGTGTTGACCGAACGATTGGTGAAATCGACGTTGGCGGTGCTGCCGGCAGGACGCTCGGCGCTGACCACATAGACTTCACTGGTGTTGCGCTGCACGCCTGGCTCGATACGCACCCGTACGCGGGTTTCGCTGTCGGCGCCGACACCGGCCGCGCTCAGGCGCTTGGCCATGGCTGCGGACAGTTCGTCGGAATGTTGCCAGGTGGTAGTGAACTCACCGGTTTGCGGGCGCTGTTCGTCCAGACGGAAACCGTTGTCCTGGAAGAACTGCACGGCCACTGGCCAGACTTCGGCCGGTGGGTTCTGCGCCATGATCCAACGCGAATCGCCGCTCTTCTGCAAGGAGTAGGCGCTGATATCAGCCGCCGCCGACAGCGGCTGCGGACGAGGCACGACATATTCGCCCTTGGCTGTATCGTCGGCCACATTGCGCGGGATCGGCAACAGTGGATCCAGACGCTTGGAGGTGCTGACGTTCGGTGGCAGTTGCATCGGTGCAGTCTGTTGCGCTTCCAGGTAATCGCTACCACGGTCACGGAAGTAACCTTCCGGGCCCCAGATCCATCCGCAGCCACTGGTGCTGGAGATAATCAAGGCAAGTGCGGAAAGTCCGGCCATTCGCTTCATGCGTAGTACTTCCTCAATTAAACCAGGACGCCGGACTGGCGCATGGCCTGCCGCAGCGGTTCGTGACAGGCAGCACTGAGCCAGGTGAGCGGCAGACGGATACCGTCCGGCATCAGGCCCATTTCATGCAGCGCCCATTTCACGGGGATAGGGTTGGATTCGATAAACAGGGTTTTATTGAGTGGCATCAGCTTTTCGTGGATCGCCCGGGCTTTGACGGCATCACCGGCCATCGCAGCGGCGCACAGCTCGCTCATGGCGCGCGGCGCAACGTTGGCGGTCACCGAAATGTTGCCCTTGCCACCGAGCAGCATCAGCTCGACCGCGGTCGCATCGTCACCGGAATAGACCAGGAAGTCGCTGCTCACGCCGGCCAGGATGTCCTTGGCGCGCTGCAGGTCGCCCGTGGCTTCCTTGATGCCGATGATGTTCTTCACGGTCGACAGGCGGATTACCGTCTCGGCCTGCATGTCGCACGCGGTACGACCCGGCACATTGTAAAGAATCTGTGGGATATCGACCGCTTCGGCGATGGCGCGGAAGTGCAGGTACAGGCCTTCTTGCGTCGGCTTGTTGTAATAAGGGGTTACCAGCAGGCACGCGTCGGCGCCAGCGTTCTTCGCGTTGGTCGTCAGTTCGATCGCTTCACGCGTCGAATTGGCGCCCGTACCGGCGATCACCGGAATACGCCCTGCAACCTGGGCAACCACGCGACGAATCACTTCGATGTGCTCGTTCACGTCAAGCGTGGCCGACTCACCCGTAGTGCCGACCGCCACGATGGCGTTGGTGCCCTCTTGCAGGTGGAAGTCCACCAGTTTGCTCAGGCTGTCCCAGTCGAGACGACCCTGTGCATCCATGGGTGTGACCAGTGCCACCATACTGCCCGCAATCATGCAACCGCTCCTGCCGGAAAAAGAGAGCGGTAATGGTACTGGCGCCAAGATGCTTGTACAAGCGAAGTACTGCGCTGCCGCCATTCCCCTTGGCGCTGCTTTTCGCTACCCTTCAGACTTTGATCGGTACTGATAAGCTCGTACGCCGGTTTCCAGCCTCCATTTTCGGCATCACAAGCCCCGATCCAGCGTTGCCACCCCTCGCTCTTGCCATACTGGAGCACGTTGCAACCTTCGGCTGGGGGTTTGTGAATTCGCATCCGCAGGCTCGTCCCGGCAAAAAGCCCATAAACAGTATCGACCGCTCATCGCTTTAGGAATGCTGCATGTCCACCCCCACAGTTCGCGAACAATTCCTTGTCATCAGTGCCCTCGGCGCCAACCCCATGGAGCTGACTAACGTCCTGTGCCGCGCCAGCCATGAAAACCGCTGCGCCGTGGTCACCTCTCGCCTGACGCGTCATGGCGAATGCAGCGCGCTGATCCTTGAGATCTCCGGCAGCTGGGACGCCCTGGCGCGCCTCGAAGGCAGTCTGCCAGTACTGGCCAAACGACACGCTTTCACTGTCAACGTGGTGCGCAGCGCAGCCCTGGAGAACCGCCCCCAGGCCCTGCCGTACGTCGCCTACGTCAGCTCGGCCTACCGCCCGGACATCATCAACGAGCTGTGCCAGTTCTTCATGGACCACAACGTCGAGCTGGAGAATCTGACCTGCGACACCTATCAGGCTCCGCAGACCGGCGGCACCATGCTCAACGCCACGTTTACCGTGACCTTGCCGGCCGGCACCCAGATCAGCTGGCTGCGCGACCAGTTCCTGGATTTCGCCGACGCCATGAACCTGGACGCACTGATTGAACCGTGGCGCCCACAAAACCCAATGTAAGGAAGCTTTCATGGCCGTAGCCATCGACCAACCGGTTGCCGACTTCGAAGCACCCGCCACCAGCGGGCAGACCGTCAGCCTCGCGGCCCTCAAAGGCAAGCAAGTGGTGATTTACTTCTACCCGAAGGACAGCACGCCGGGCTGCACCACCGAAGGCCAGGGTTTTCGCGACCAGTACGCGGCGTTCAAGGCGGCCAACACCGAGGTGTTCGGCCTATCTCGCGACAGCCTGAAGTCTCACGAAAACTTCAAGTGCAAGCAGGAGTTCCCCTTCGAGCTGATCAGCGACAAGGACGAAGCCATCTGTCAGCTGTTCGACGTGATCAAGCTTAAAAAGCTCTACGGCAAGGAATATATGGGTGTTGATCGCAGCACGTTCCTGATCGACAAGGATGGCGTGCTGCGTCAGGAATGGCGCGGCGTGAAGGTGCCGGGGCATGTGGATGCGGTTTTGGCGGCTGCTCAGGCACTGAACAAGGCCTGATTTTTTTTGGCGTCTATTCGGACGCCTTCGCGGGCAAGCCCGCTCCCATAGGGATGGCATGAACCGCAGATGATCGCCACCGGGTGCAGGTTGACCGCCTCCGAGAACAGCAGCGGCACCAGCACGTTACCGTCCAGCGTCTGGATGATCCCGTAGACCGCCATCAAATAGATGAACTGATCGCTCCACCCCCATTGGAACAGCGCAATCAGCAGCACCGGCACGGTCACCACCACCGCCCCGACATAGGGCACCACTACCGACACACCCACCAACAACGCCAGCAGCGCCGCATAGTTGAGCCCCAGCGCCACGAAAGCGATGTAGGTCACGCCCCCACAAATGAAGATTTCGATGACCTTGCCACGAATGTAATTGGCAATCTGCCGGTTCATTTCCTGGGCGACTCGAGTGATCAGCGCTCGCTCCCGCGGCAGGTAACCACGCACCCACTGGCCGATCATCTCCCGGTCCTTGAGGAAGAAGAACACCAGGATCGGCACCAGCACCAGGTAGATCATGATGTTCACCAGCAGCGGCAAGCTCGACAACGAGAACGTCAGCGCCCACTGGCCGAATTTGCCGATCTCGCCCCGCGCCACTTCGATTGCCTGTAGCACTTGCTCATCCGACACCAGATGCGGATAACGCTCGGGCAGCAGCAATAGCAGTGATTGCCACTTGGCGAGCATGCCGGGCAATTCGTTGAACAGCGTGATCAACTGATGCCAGAGCAATGGCACCACGACGAGGATGAATACCAGCAGCCCCCCCATGAACAACGCGAAGACCAGCCCCACCGCCGCGGCCCCCGGCAGACGCAGGCGCTCGAGGATCACCACCAACCCCTGCATCAGATACGCCAGCACCATCCCGGCCAGCACTGGCGCAAGCATTCCACCCAGGGTGAGTACGGCGGTAAATGCCAGAAACAGCAGCACCGCCAGCACCACGGCCTCTTCATCCGAGAAATAGCGCTGAATCCAGTCGCGTAACACTTTGAACATCAATAATCCTTAGGAACGAACGCCGCAGGTTTCAGGCTTTTTTCAACCAATAGCGGTAAACGCCCGCCTCATCTTCTTCACGAAGCAGCGTATGACCGGCCAATCGGGCAAAGGTGCGAAAATCGCGCTGAGAGCCCGCATCGGTGGCAATCACCTTGAGCACCGCCCCGCTGGCCAGTCGGTTGAGTTCCATCTTGGCCTTGAGCAACGGCAGCGGACAATTCAGACCGCTGGCGTCCAGCTCGGCGTCGTGGGTTACAGCGTCAGTCATCGAATCACTCCGGGGCAGGGGTTGAGTCGCTTAGAATATCTGGTCCCAAGCGTAGTGTCCGGCTACAGTAACGTCTTTGTCGACTAAGGCTTTGTGCATGACTTTTTTGCGCCCTACCCTGCTGACGCTCGCTTGCCTGCTCGCCTCACCGGGCTTCGCCGACGACTTGCCGTCACTCGGTGACGCCAGTTCTGCCATCGTCTCGCCGCAACAGGAATACCAACTGGGCCGTGCGTGGCTGGCGATGCTGCGCAGCCAGGTGTCGCAACTCAACGATCCGCAACTCAAGGATTACGTCGAGTCCAGCGTCTACCGGCTTGTGGAGACCAGCCAGGTCAATGACCGGCGCCTGGAGTTCATCCTGATCAACAGCCCACAGCTCAACGCTTTCGCCGCGCCGGGTGGGATCGTCGGCGTCAACGGGGGCTTGTTCCTCAACGCCCAGACCGAAGGCGAATATGCCTCGGTCCTGGCCCACGAACTGGCCCACTTGTCGCAGCGTCACTTCGCCCGTGGTGTCGAAGCCTCGCAACGCATGCAAGTTCCTATGATGGCTGCATTGCTGGCCGGGATCGTGATTGCCGCTGCCGGCGCAGGCGATGCCGGGATCGCAACCATTGCCGGCACCCAGGCGGCGGCGATGCAGGAACAACGACGGTTCTCGCGCCAGAACGAACAGGAAGCCGACCGTATCGGCATCATGAATCTGGAGAAGGCCGGTTACGATCCGCGCTCGATGCCGACCATGTTCGAACGGCTGATGCGCCAGTACCGCTACGATGCCAAGCCGCCGGAATTCCTGCTGACTCACCCGGTGACCGAATCGCGTATCGCCGACACCCGCAACCGTGCCGAACAGGCCAAACCGGGCGGTATCGAAGACAGCATGCGTTATCAGCTGATTCGTGCACGCGTGCAGCTGATCTATGAAGAAACCCCAGGCTTGGGTGCCAAGCGCTTCCGCGCCCAACTCGATGAAAACCCGAAAAACGACGTCGCGCGCTATGGCCTGGCAATCGCCCAGATCAAGGGCGGCCAGCTGAATGAAGCTCGCGAGAACCTCAAGCAGCTGCTGACCAAGTCGCCGAACGAGATCATCTACAACCTGGCGCAGGTCGATCTGGACATCACCAATAATCGTCTGCCCGATGCTCAGTCACGGGTTGACCGGATGCTGACTCAGTATCCGGGCAACTACCCACTGAATCAGGTGCGTGTCGATCTGCTGCTCAAGCAGAATCGAGCAGCCGATGCGGAAAAAGCGCTGGAGAACCTGCTCAAGACCCGCCCCGAAGATCCGGACGTCTGGTACCTGGTGGCCGAGACTCGCGGCCTGTCGGGCAACATCATCGGCCTGCATCAAGCTCGTGCAGAGTACTTCGCACTGATCGGCGATTATCGCCAGGCGATCCAGCAACTGGACTTCGCCAAACGCAAGGCGGGCAGCAACTTCCCGCTGTCATCGCGGATCGACGCACGGCAACGCGAGCTGATGGAGCAGGAACGCATGGTCAAGGACATGATGGGCTGACCGCTTCGAGGTCAAAATTCAGGTACAAAAAAACCGCCTCTTTCGAGGCGGTTTTTTATTCAGCCGACAACCGGTTTATTCAGCCAGTTTGAAGGTGATGAAGCTGGCGCGACCCTGGCGCAGAACCCGCATCGACACCGAGCGGTTCTTCGGCAACGCCTTGGCGATCTCGGTGAACTCCTTCGTGGAGCCGATCGCCTGGTTGTTCAGGTGAGTGATCACATCACCAGGCTGCAAGCCGATCAGGGCAGCAGGACCGTCCTGCACGTCCTTGATTACCACACCACCTTTAAGGTCGTAGGCTTTCTTCTGCTCATCGGTCAATTCGGCCACGGAAACACCCAGGCGATTGCTGCTGCGCTCCGCGCCAGATTTAGGCTGGGCGTCCAGCTCTTTGCCTTCTTCAGGGATAGCGCCGACGGTCAGCTCGACATTCTTGCGTTTGCCTTCGCGGATCACCTCAAGATTGGCTTTCGAGCCGGCCTTCAGCGCACCCACCAAGTGCGGCAGATCGGCGGACATGACGATCGGTTGACCGTTCATGCTCAGGATCACGTCGCCCACTTGCAGGCCACCCTTGGCAGCCGGACCGTCATCCTGGATCTGAGCCACCAGCGCACCGGCCGGTTTCTCAAGACCGAACGACTCGGCCAGATCTTTGCTCACTTCCTGGATCACCACACCCAACCAGCCACGGCTGACTTTACCGCCGCTTTTCAGCTGATTGGAAACGTCCATCGCCACATCGATAGGGATCGCGAACGACACGCCCATGAAGCCGCCGGAACGGGTGTAGATCTGCGAGTTGATGCCGACCACTTCACCGGCCAGGTTGAACAGCGGACCACCGGAGTTACCCGGGTTGATCGGCACGTCGGTCTGGATGAACGGAACATAGTTTTCGTTCGGCAGGCTGCGACCAATGGCACTGACGATGCCTTGGGTCACTGTGTGATCAAAGCCGAACGGCGAGCCGATGGCCACGACCCACTGACCGGCCTTCAGGTCCTGCGATTTGCCGAGCTTCAGAACCGGCAGGTTCTTGCCTTCGATTTTCAGCAAGGCGACGTCGGAACGCGGATCGGTACCGATCAGCTTGGCTTTCAACTCACTGCGATCGGCGAGGCGCACGAGAATCTCGTCGGCATCGGCGATCACATGGTTGTTTGTCAGGATGTAGCCGTCAGGCGAAATGATGAAACCCGATCCCAGGGACTGCGCTTCGCGCTGGCGATCGCCACGAGGTGAGCGTGGCTGCTGCGGCATACCACGCTCAAAGAACTCGCGCAGCATCGGCGGCAAGCCTTCAAGATCAGGCATTTGCTCGCTGGACACTTTGCGTTCCGGCAACTTCTGGGTAGTACTGATATTCACCACCGCGGGCGAGGCCTGCTCGACCAGTTGCGTGAAGTCAGGCAAGTCGGCCGCTTGCGCAGTGACCGCCTGACCGAGCACCAGCACGGTGGCAAAAATGGAGAGATAAGACTTCAAGCGTGGTATCGACATACGGCTCCCGTTACGACGAGCATGGTTAAGCGATATGGAGCAAGGAACACCGGAAACGATACGCCGGTATTTTTGTTCCGGGAACAACAAACAAGGCCAGAGCCGAGGGGCTCTGACCTATAAAAAATTTTCGGGATATTTGCAAATGAAAATGCTCGGCAAAACATTTCGAGGCCTCAACGACGGGGCAGCCATTGCCAACCTCCCGCACCCTACAGCCCCGATTGATGAGCATGACTGATCAGCTCACTGCTTGTTGGTAGCCGCGGCATCGTTGCGCATGGACAGCGCAATCCGTTCGGCGGTACCAATCGGTATTTCACCGACCACGGTCACCATTATTTCGCCTTGCGGAGTGGTCAAGCGACGGGACACAGCGACTGTTGGCCCCAGCTGGGTACGGGTGTCGGTGACTGTTGCCCCATTCAATGGCTCAAGGAACACCGAGAATCGGGCCAGACCGTCGTCGAACATCAGACTGTTGACCTGGACTTTGGTATCCGGATCCTTGTGAGAGTTACTGCTGGTCAGTTCGAAACCTGGCGGCAACCAGTCAGAATGCCAGACCTGCGCAGTCTTGACGGCGGACGCCTTGTCACTGTCCAGGTTAATGGGCTTGCACTCGGAACCTGCCTGCAAATCGCTGTCGGAAGGCACCTCGGCAGTATCCAGCCGGGTGAACTGGAACCGTTCCAGCAGTTGCCCTTTGTCATTGAGCAACAATGACTTCAACGGCAAGCCTGTTTCCTTGTCCAGATGCAGTTCAAAACCATAGCGGTGCTGATCGCGAGGTGTCAACGAGACGATCACCGCCGAACGCCCGGCCACGCGCGACTTGCCGATGACGGCAAGGTCATACCAATTCTTTAGCTTTTGTGGATCGAGTGCACGAGCAGCGGAGTTGGGTGAGTCCCCCAGCCCTGCCATCAGGGTGCCGCTGACGCATTGAGTATGCCCATCAATGCGCACGACTTCCTGGGCCGAACCGTCGAGCTGAAGTAAACGCTCTTGGACTTTGCCATCCTGGACGCGATGCCAGATGTTATGGGTAGAAAAACTACCGTTACGCTCGTAGACGAAAGTACCGTGAAAGCTCTGCGTTTGCTCCGCCTGTCCCAGACGCTTCAGCCAGTCCTGGGCTTCATCGGCATGGGCTGGAACAATAAACCAGCCACTGAGCAGAAGCGTAAGTAGAGGTATGGCGCGCATGATCCTCCTTAACGGTTTTCCAGGCTTGCTGCACGAGCGTAAGGCAGAGCGCTCTCAGTACCTTTCAGTGCAGCCTGTTGAGCATGTTGGCGCAAGTAACCTGGCAGACGCTGATCGTGCCAGCCTGGCTGACCTTGCAATACACCGTTGGCCATAGGGCCAGTGGCGTCCGAACTCTCATTGTAGCCTGCCAATACAGCGGGACCCTTGACCTGAGGAGTGGTCAGACTTGGCTGATTAGAATGCTGAGCCAGTTCGACACCTGCGATCTCGTCCTGGTTGTACAGACGTACACCTGCCAGCACGGCAATGGTCACCGAAGCAGCGACTGCCAGACGACCCAGGCTGCGCCATGGGCCACGAGAGGCTTTTGCCGGTACGGCTTCGTCAGCCAGCGCAGCAGAAACTGCCGCAGCGATGTCCAGACGAGGGAGCAGCAGGTCCTTGTGCATGACTGCCCGAGCGATCTGGTAACGAGCCCAGGTTTCGCGGGTTTCAACATCGTCGAAGGCATTCAACACCCGACGCAATTCCAGTTCGTCCGCTTCGTTATCCATCACTGCGGACAGCGATTCCTGCAGGGCTTCACGACTCATGGCGTTCCTCTCTTGGCTGTCGCCGCTGTCTCAGTTTTCCTGCAACAACGGCTGCAGGGCTTTATCGATGGCCTCCCGGGCGCGGAAGATCCGGGAGCGCACGGTACCCACCGGACACTGCATGACGCTGGCAATGTCCTCGTAACTCAGACCATCGAATTCACGTAAAGTTAAAGCCGTACGCAAATCTTCTGGCAGTTGCTGAATGGTTCGATGGACGGTGCCTTCGATCTCATCCCGCAGCAATGCACGTTCTGGCGACTCGAGATCCTTGAGGCCATGATCGCCATCGTAGAACTCTGCATCCTCGGAACTGACATCGCTATCCGGCGGCCGACGGCCGCGTGAAACCAGATAGTTTTTCGCCGTGTTGATGGCGATACGGTAAAGCCACGTATAAAACGCGCTATCTCCGCGAAAATTACCAAGTGCACGGTATGCCTTGATAAAGGCTTCCTGTGCGACATCCTGGGCTTCATGGGTGTCGTGCACGAAACGCACGATCAACCCGAGAATTTTGTGCTGGTATTTCAGCACTAGCAGATCGAAAGCTCGCTTGTCGCCGCGTTGAACGCGCTCGACCAGCTGCTGATCCTCTTCCTGGGTTAGCATGAACACTCCTCGATAAGCTCGAAGGAGGCTTGCATTACTGAACGACCAGACTTGCAAACATAGACTCGGGCTTTTCGCAAAAGTTCTCCCCCTCCAAGCAAGTTTCCTGCGGGCTCTGATTTGGCACGCACGAAAAGCGCAGCGCGGGAAACCCAGGCTGCGCGAATAATCTTGTCATCGGATTCGTCAGCAGGGACCTAACCGCAAGTCCCGCACCGAAACCGACACTGTCCCTTGTTCCAGGCAACCGTCTATTGATCTTGAGCCTTTGGCAAAAGTTCCATATTTATAGCCGCCTGAAACCAACATTGTGCAACCGTGAAACGAAAAAGACTGTTAAATCCACGATACAGTCGCCTTGTCGCCAACACAGTCAAAAAAACTTCCGACGAAGAGTCCAGTCTTTTCCGTCACAGTAGTTTCACAATGCCATGTGGGCCCGGCTATTGTGCCGCTCCCCCCCTCTATATACTAGTGGGCTGTGTGGCTGTCCTGACTCGCCGATCCAGCTGTCTTGCGCCACCCCCGACCCGGGTCGCTTTGAGCGGAATCCTGAAATGAGCCAACAGTTTCAACACGATGTTCTGGTAATTGGCAGCGGTGCTGCCGGCTTGAGTCTTGCGCTGACCTTGCCCGGTCATTTGCGCATCGCCGTATTGAGCAAAGGCGACCTCGCCAATGGCTCGACCTTCTGGGCCCAGGGCGGTGTCGCCGCCGTCCTGGATGACACCGATACTGTCGAGTCCCACGTCGACGATACCCTCAACGCCGGGGGTGGCCTGTGCCATGAAGACGCCGTGCGCTTTACCGTCGAGCACAGCAGAGAAGCGATTCAATGGCTGATCGACCAAGGCGTACCCTTTACCCGTGACGAACAGTCCGGCACCGAAGACGGCGGTTTCGAGTTTCACCTGACCCGCGAAGGCGGTCACAGCCATCGACGCATCATCCACGCCGCCGATGCGACAGGTGCGGCGATCTTCAGAACCCTGCTCGACCAGGCCATACAGCGGCCCAACATCGAGCTGCTGGAACAGCGGGTCGCGATCGATCTGATCACCGAAAAGCGCCTGGGCCTTGAAGGCGACCGCTGCCTCGGCGCCTACGTCCTCAACCGCAGCACGGGTGAAGTCGACACTTACGGTGCGCGCTTCGTGATCCTTGCGTCGGGCGGCGCGGCGAAGGTCTACCTCTATACCAGCAACCCTGATGGCGCCTGCGGTGATGGCATCGCCATGGCCTGGCGTTCGGGCTGCCGGGTGGCGAACCTGGAGTTCAACCAGTTCCACCCGACCTGCCTTTATCACCCGCAAGCCAAGAGTTTCCTGATAACCGAAGCCCTGCGCGGCGAAGGCGGACACTTGAAGCTGCCTAACGGCGAACGCTTCATGCAGCGCTTCGATCCACGGGCCGAACTGGCACCACGGGACATCGTCGCCCGCGCCATCGACCATGAGATGAAGCGCCTGGGCATCGACTGCGTTTACCTGGACATCAGCCACAAGCCTGAAGACTTCATCAAGACGCACTTCCCGACGGTCTATGAACGCTGCCTGGAATTCTCGATCGACATCACCAAACAACCGATTCCGGTGGTGCCGGCGGCGCACTACACCTGCGGCGGCGTGATGGTCGATCAGCGGGGCCGCACCGACGTGCCGGGCCTGTATGCGATTGGTGAAACCAGCTTCACCGGCCTGCATGGCGCCAACCGCATGGCCAGCAACTCGCTGCTGGAATGTTTCGTTTATGCCCGTTCGGCGGCGACGGACATTCTTGAGCAGTTGCCAGAGGTGTCGATTCCGACCGCCCTGCCCGTCTGGGATGCCAGCCAGGTCACCGACTCCGACGAAGACGTGATCATCGCGCACAACTGGGACGAACTGCGGCGATTCATGTGGGACTATGTGGGCATCGTGCGCACCAACAAGCGCCTGCAACGAGCCCAGCACCGAGTGCAGTTATTGCTGGACGAAATCGACGAGTTCTACAGCAACT
This sequence comes from Pseudomonas sp. 05N433, assembly GCF_056396925.1. Taxonomy (NCBI): domain Bacteria; kingdom Pseudomonadati; phylum Pseudomonadota; class Gammaproteobacteria; order Pseudomonadales; family Pseudomonadaceae; genus Pseudomonas; species Pseudomonas sp. 05N433. The sequence goes on from NZ_JBFTML010000009.1 coordinate 149,306, forward strand.
ATAAAGTGAGCCGAGACCTGATCGAGCTGAGGAACCTGGCTCAGGTAGCAGACCTGATGATCCGGTCGGCCATGGAACGCAAGGAAAGTCGCGGCCTGCATTACACCCTCGACTACCCGAACCTGCTGCCGGTCGCCCTGGACACTATTCTGGTGCCGCCCACCTACGCCGACTGAACTTGAGCCGAACCCGCAGGCGTCGGTGCACATCCGCCGCCTGCGAATCCCGCGGCACGCATATCGCCCTGACACCTCGCTCGCCCCGCAGGCGAAAGCGCAGCACCACAACCAACGGCAGCGCCAAGCTATCCGGTTTTAGCTGCACCGGTTGCCAGCCCTCTGCCTGACTCCACAACTGCCAGCCATCGGCATCGCGACGCAAGCCGCGAAAAGCCTGTGGGTGTGTCAGCAGAATCTGTCGCGGCAATACCCGCATGCTGTGAGCCACGCACAACGCTACGCCGAGCAGGTTGGCCCAGAGCGGTATCGAGAGAAGAAACAGCGAACCCAACGCGAACAGCTGGGCGAGAAGATAGGCCGCCAGCAACTGCCGTGAGGCATGCCAGCGGCATTCGAACGCGTTACTTGGGCTGGACACGATCCAGGATCATGCGAACCATGCGCTGCAGCTCCGGATCTTCCGATTCGGCGCGTTCCATGAACCAGCCGAACATGTCCTGATCCTCGCACTCCAGCAGGCGGACATACAGCGCGCGATCTAACTCGTTCAGATTCGCGTAAACCTCTTTCACGAACGGCACCAGAAGCACGTCAAGCTCCAGCATGCCGCGACGGCTGTGCCAAAAGAGGCGGTTCAGTTCAACGTTATCGACCATGGAGCGCTCCTCAAATAGGCCGCAAGTATACAGCCCCGAGGCGAGCCGAACAGTCGGCTTTGGTCGGCACTGACGATCCTTTGTGAACTACCCATTTCAAGGGCGCCCCCTTATGATGTCCCTCAGACTCTTTACCCTGCGATGACCCATGGCCGATTCTGCTTTTTTCTGCACCCTGTCTCACGAAGGCGTTCTCGCGGTACGCGGCTCGGATGCCAGCAAATTCCTGCAAGGCCAATTGACTTGCAACCTCAATTACCTGAGCGAAACCCAGGCCAGCCTTGGCGCGCGTTGCACGCAGAAAGGCCGGATGCAGTCGAGTTTCCGCATTCTGCTGGAAGGCGACGGTGTGCTCATGGCGATGGCCAGCGAGCTGCTGGAGCCGCAATTGGCGGACCTGAAAAAGTACGCGGTGTTCTCCAAATCGAAACTGACCGACGAAAGTGCCGGCTGGGTTCGTTTTGGCCTTGAGCATGGCGATGCGGCACTGGCCAGCCTGGGCCTGGCGCTACCGGTCGACACCGACAGCGTCGTGCGCAATGACGGCCTGATCGCCCTTCGCGTCTCGCCTGAGCGCGCTGAACTCTGGGTGAACGCCGATCAAGCCGACACCATCAAGGGCAAGCTGTCCGCCCTGCTGGCCGAAGGCGAACTGAATCAATGGCTGCTGGGCCAGATCCGCGCTGGGATCGGCCAGGTCATGCCAAGCACCCGCGAGCTGTTCATACCGCAGATGCTCAATCTGCAAGCCGTCGGCGGCGTGAGCTTCAAGAAGGGTTGCTACACTGGCCAGGAAATCGTTGCGCGCATGCAATACCTGGGCAAACTCAAGCGTCGTCTGTATCGCTTGCAACTGGAAGGTAGTGAACTGCCTGAACCCGGCACGCCACTGTTCTCCCCGACTCACGGCAGTTCGATCGGTGAAGTGGTGATCGCTGCTCGCACCGAGCAAAACATTGAACTCCTGGCCGTGCTGCAAGCCGAAGCTGCAGAAGATGGCAACCTGCACCTTGGCGCACTCGAAGGTCCGGGCCTGCATTTGCTCGACCTGCCTTACCAACTGGATCGTGATCGCGAAATCCAGCGTTAACAGCAGCACTTGTCGCAATACCCTAGAGAAAAGAAATGAGTGAGCTGGCGGATAAGGTCCAACAGGATTTGGTTGAGGCCATCGATAATGATGACCTGGTTCTGCCAACATTACCGGAAGTGGCCCTGCAGATTCGCAAGGCCGCCGAAGACCCGGAAATCAGTGTCAGCACCCTGAGCAAAGTGATCGGCCGTGACACCGCGCTGTCGGCGCGCCTGATCAAAGTGGTCAATAGCCCGTTGCTGCGCGCGACCCAGGAAGTGACTGACTTGCACACGGCCATCACCCGGCTGGGCGTCAATTACAGCAGCAACCTGGCCATCGGCCTGGTGATGGAACAGATTTTCAATGCCCGTTCCGAAGTGGTGGAACAGAAAATGCGCGAGGTCTGGCGCAAAAGCCTGGAAATCGCCGGCGTCAGCTATGCGTTGTGCCGCAGCTACACACAACTCAAGCCTGATCAAGCGGCGCTCGGCGGGCTGGTGCATCAGATTGGCGTGCTGCCGATCCTGACCTACGCCGAAGATCACTATGAATTGCTGTCAGACCCGGTCAGCCTCAACCATGTGATCGAACGCATCCATCCGCTGCTCGGCGATAAATTGCTCAGGGTCTGGGATTTTCCGGAAATGCTGGTGCAATTGCCGGGGCTGTATCTGGATTTCAAGCGGCAATCGGCGCGGGTCGACTATGTCGATCTGGTGCAAGTGGCCAGCCTGTATTGCCACAAGGACACCGACCATCCTCTGGCTCGCATCGACCCGGTCAGTGTGCCTGCCTTCGAGAAGCTGGGGATCGATCCGGAGAACGAAGCGATGTGCAAGGATCTGGAAGAGTCGCGGTCGATGTTTTACTGATTTCTGTGGCGAGGGAGCTTGCTCCCGTTGGACTGCGCAGCAGTCCCTTCTTGGGGCCGCTTCGCAGCCCAACGGGAGCAAGCTCCCTCGTCACAACAAGCCTCTCTGCGCAGGTATGAGTGTGTTCACTCCCCCGCAATAAAACTTACCCGCACTTTCAGCCCCGCAAACTCGCCATCGTGCAGGCTGATCTGCGCCAGATGGGCGCGGCAGATCTCGCCGACAATCGCCAGCCCCAATCCCGACCCAGCCACCTGCTGATTGCGCCGGTAAAAGCGCTCGAACACCCGTTCCCGCTCTTCAAGGGGAATTCCCGGACCATCGTCCTCGACCTCCAGCACCGCCGGCGCCGTGACCCGCAGAATCACATTGCCGCCCGGTGGCGTGTGGGCCAGTGCGTTGTCCACCAGATTGCTCAACAGCTCGTTCAGCAGCGTCGGCTCACCACGCATCCACACCGGCTCGTCAGCTTCCAGCGCCAGTGCCACGCCACGTGCATGGGCCAGCGGCGCCATGGCCATGCCCAGTTCACGGGCCAACTGACTGAGGTCGAGCAATTGCGCACCGCCCTCGGCGATGGCCCGGGCGCCATTCTCGACCCGTGCCAGCGAGAGCAATTGATTGGCCAGGTGGGTCAGGCGATCCGTGCTCTGGGCGGCGGCTTCCAGGGTACTGCGCCAGGTTTCGGGTTCGTTCGAGCGCAAGCCCAGTTCGAGGCGAGCCTTGAGCGCCGCCAGCGGCGTGCGCAGTTCATGGGCGGCATCGGCGATGAATTGCGCCTGGCGCTCGAACTGCCCGCGCAACCGCTCGGTAAAGTGATTGAGCGCACGCACCAGCGGCCCCAGCTCGTGCTGCACTTCCACCAGCGGCAAGGGGCGCAAGTCATCGGGTTGACGCTCTTCCACCGCGGTACGCAAGCGCTCCAGTGGACGCAGCGCCGCACTGACCGCAAACCACACCAGCAACAACGCACCGATCGCCAGCATGCCCAGCCGCAACAAGGTGTCGGCCATCAGGCTGCGCGCCATGCGGACCCGCGCCTCATCGGTTTCCGCCACGCGGATCTCCGCCATGCCGTTCATGTTCGGTTCGCTGACCGCTTTGAGCAGGCTGACCACCCGCACGTTCTGCCCTTGATAAGTGGCATTGTAGAAACGCGCCAGCGCCGGATAGTCATCGGTGCGCGGTGTTCCCGGCGGCGGTGCCGGCAGGTTTTCGTAGCCCGAAATCAGCTTCTGATTGATGTCGTTGACCAGGTAAAAAATCCGCCCGGCGCTGTCGTAGGCAAACGTGTCGAGGGCCACGTAAGGCACGTTGGCGCTGAGGCTGCCGTCGCGCTGGGACAGGCCGGCGGCGATGGTCCGCGCCGAGGCCAGCAAGGTCCGGTCATACGCGGTGTCGGCGGCTTCGCGACCGTTCCAGTACGCGCTCAAACCACTGGCGAGCATCAACACCACCAGCAGCAGCGCGAGGTTCCACAGCAACCGCCAACGCAGGCTGCTGAGCTTATGCATCGCGGCTTTCCAGCAAATAGCCAAGGCCACGGAAGGTCACGATGGCCACCGGTTGGCCGTCGAGTTTTTTGCGCAAGCGGTGGACGTAGATCTCGATGGCATCGGGACTGGCCTCCTCATCCAGGCCGAAGACCTGAGCCGCCAATTGCTCCTTGCTCATCACCCGGCCGGGACGGGCGATCAGGGCTTCGAGCACTGCCTGCTCGCGGGAGGTCAGGGTCAGTAATTCTTCGCCGAGGGTGAAGCGCCGGGTGTCCAGATCGTAAGCCAGCACGCCACAGCGCTGCTGGCGTTCACCGCCGAGCACACTCCGGCGCAGCAAGGCTTTGACCCGGGCTTCGAGTTCGGTCAGTTCGAAAGGTTTGGCCAGGTAATCGTCAGCCCCCAGGTTCAGGCCATGGACCCGATCCTTGACGTCGCTGCGGGCGGTCAACATCAGCACCGGCAGGTTCTTGCCCCGGGCCCGCAAGCGCGCCAGCACTTCGAAACCGTCCATGCGCGGCAGGCCGACATCGAGGATCGCCATGGCGTATTCCTCGCTGCTCAAGGCCAGGTCGGCCGCCACACCGTCGTGCAGCACATCCACGGTCAGCCCGGTGCTCTTGAGCGCCTGAGCGACACTTTCGGCAAGCTGCAGATGGTCTTCGACGAGCAGAACACGCATGGATCTTTACCTCATTCAGGGATGGTCGACGCCATTCTTTGGCGCGGAGTTTACAGCCGCATCCGTCGCTGTGAAGCCCGAAAACCGTGAAAGTCAGCTGAAAGGTTAGCGAAAGGTTGGCCGGTTAGAGTCCCGCTACGGACAGCTTTCACTGCCGTAGTCAGAGCACATAGCGATACGAAAAACGCCCCGAAGCGTTTTCGCCAATAAGAATAATAAACGGAGTATGTCACCATGCTGTCCATGCAGCTTCAGGCTCGCCCGCCTGTTCGTTTTTCCCGCCTCAACCACACCGCCCTTGTCAGCGCCGCCGCCCTCGCCGGCTTTTCGCCGTTGAGCCAGGCTGCCTTCTTCGAAGACAGTAAGGCAACCTTCGAAACCCGCAACATGTATTTCAACCGCGACTTTCGCGATGGCACCAGCGCCCAGCAATCCAAGCGGGACGAATGGGCCCAGGGGTTCATGCTCAATCTGCAATCGGGTTACACCGACGGCACCGTGGGGTTTGGTGTCGATGCGCTGGGCATGCTGGGGGTAAAACTCGATTCGAGTCCGGACCGCACCGGTACCGGCCTGCTGCCAACCCATGACGACGGGCGCGCGGCGAACGAGTATTCCAAGCTCGGCCTGACCGGCAAAGTGAAGATCTCCGCCACGGAGCTGAAAATCGGCAGCCTGATTCCGGAACTGCCGATCCTCAAGCCCAACGACGGTCGCATTCTGCCGCAGACCTTTGAAGGCGGGATGCTGACCTCCAAAGAGATCAAGAACCTGACCTTCACCGGCGGGCGTCTGGAGAAAGCCAAGGACCGCGACAGCACCGACTTCGAAGACATCGCCCTCAACAACAAGAACAGCCGCTTCGCCGGCACCGTGGCAGGCAAGCATTTTGACTTTGGCGGCGTGGACTACAAGTTCACCGACAAGATCACCGGCAGCTACCACTTCGCTCAACTCGACGAAGTCTACAACCAGCACTTCCTCGGTGTTGTCGCTTCGCAACCGTTCGGCCCCGGCACTTTCGGTACCGACCTGCGGTTTGCCATCAGTGACGATGAGGGCGCGGCCCGTGGCGGCAAGATCGACAACAAATCCCTGAACGGGCTGGTGAGCTACGCCTTGAGCGGGCATAAACTCAGCGCCGGCTATCAGCGCATGTCCGGTGACAGCGCCTTCCCCTACGTCGATGGCAGCGATCCGTACCTGGTCAACTTCGTGCAGATCAATGACTTTGCCGGCGCCGAAGAACACTCCTGGCAGGCACGTTACGACTATGATTTCGCCAAACTCGGCGTTCCCGGCCTGAGCTTCATGAGCCGTTACGTGAGCGGCGACAACATCAAGCTCAAGAACGGTGATGAAGGCAAAGAGTGGGAACGCAACACCGAGATCAAATACGTCGTACAAAGCGGCGCCCTCAAGGACGTTGCCGTACGCCTGCGTAATGCCACCTACCGTTCCAACTACTCCGCTCGCGATGCCGATGAAGTGCGTCTGCTGGTGAGCTATAGCGTTGCCCTTTGGTAATTCAGTACGTCCATAACAAAAACTCTTAAGGAGACTTGAATGAACCTGTCACTGCGAAAAGTTGCTCTGGCCACCGGCATCATGCTGTTCGCCGGCCAATTGCTGGCCGAACCCAAACGCCCGGAATGCATCGCCCCAGCCTCGCCGGGCGGTGGTTTCGACCTCACCTGCAAACTGGCGCAAAGCGCGCTGGTCAACGAAAAACTGCTGACCAAACCGATGCGCGTGACCTACATGCCCGGCGGTGTCGGCGCGGTGGCGTACAACGCTGTGGTCGCTCAGCGCCCGGCCGATGCCGGTACGCTGGTGGCCTGGTCCAGCGGTTCGCTGCTGAACCTGGCGCAAGGCAAATTCGGGCGTTTCGATGAAAGCGCCGTGCGCTGGCTGGCGGCCGTTGGCACCAGTTATGGCGCCATTGCGGTGAAAAGCGATTCGCCCTACAAGACCCTGGACGATCTGGTCAAAGCCCTGAAGAAAGACCCAAGCTCGGTGGTGATCGGTTCCGGCGGCACCGTCGGCAGCCAGGACTGGATGCAAACCGCCCTGATCGCCAAGGCAGCCGGGATCAACCCGCGCGACCTGCGTTACGTCGCCCTCGAAGGCGGCGGTGAAATCGCCACCGCCCTGCTCGGCGGCCACATCCAGGTTGGCAGCACCGACATCTCCGACTCCATGCCACACATCCTGAGCGGTGACATGCGTCTGCTGGCGGTGTTCTCCGAGAAGCGTCTGGACGAGCCGGAAATGAAAGATATTCCGACCGCTAAAGAGCAAGGCTACAACATCGTCTGGCCGGTGGTTCGCGGCTTCTACCTCGGGCCAAAAGTCAGCGACGAAGACTACGCCTGGTGGAAAAACGCCTTCGACAAACTGCTGGCCTCCGAGGATTTCGCCAAGCTGCGCGATCAGCGTGAACTGTTCCCGTTCGCCATGACCGGCCCGGAGCTCGACACCTACGTGAAGAAGCAGGTCGCGGACTACAAAGTGCTGGCCAAAGAGTTCGGCCTGATCCAGTGATCGCCTCTGTCTAGCGGCTGCGGCCCCGGTTCTCGGGGTCGTGGCCCAGGAGTTCCCCATGCTCATACAACGCATTTTTGCTTCGGTGCTGTTGCTGGCCTGTGTCGGCCTGGCGCTGATGGCGTGGCCGTATCAAGCGGCTTTTTCCTACGAACCGGTCGGGCCTCGCGCCTTCCCCCTGCTGATGCTCGGCTTGATGGGCCTGGCTTTGCTGTACATGGTGTTTCGGCCGGCGCCGATCGTGCACAGCGATGACGACCCGAAACTGGACCGCGAAACCCTGATCAAGATCGGCATCTGCGTGGCGCTGTTGCTGGTGTTCGCCGGGGCCTTCGAACCTCTTGGCTTCATCGTCGCCAGCATTCTGATTGGGGTCCCGATGGCACGCCTGTATGGCGGCCGCTGGCTGCCCAGCGCGGTGATCATCAGCCTGATGGCCATCGGTCTTTATCTGCTGTTCGACAAGTTGATGGACGTGCCACTGCCGTTGGGCGTGCTCGACGTTCTGGAGAACTGATATGGATACTCTTGGCTATTTGGGTCAGGGCTTCGGCGTTGCGCTGAGCCCGTACAACCTGGTGACCGCACTGTGCGGCACCTTGATCGGGACCGTCGTCGGGCTGCTGCCGGGGCTGGGGCCGATCAACGGCGTGGCGTTGCTGATTCCGATCGCGTTCGCCCTCGGCCTGCCACCGGAGTCGGCGTTGATCCTGCTGGCGGCGGTGTACCTGGGTTGCGAATACGGCGGACGGATCAGCTCCATCCTGCTGAACATTCCGGGCGAAGCCTCCACCGTCATGACCACCCTCGACGGTTACCCGATGGCCCGCAAGGGTCTGGCCGGTGTAGCGCTGTCGCTGTCGGCGTGGAGTTCGTTCATCGGTGCCTTCATCGCGACTTGCGGCATGGTGCTGTTCGCCCCGCTGCTGGCGAAATGGGCGATTGCCTTCGGACCGGCGGAGTATTTCGTACTGATGGTGTTTGCGATTGTCTGTCTCGGCGGCATGGCCGGCGACCGACCGCTGAAGACCTTCATTGCAGCGCTGATCGGTCTGTTTCTGTCGAGCGTCGGCATCGATGCCAACAGCGGCGTATACCGCTTCACCGGGGATAACATTCATCTGACAGACGGCATTCAGTTCGTCGTGCTGGTATTGGGCCTGTTCTCCATCAGCGAAATCCTCTTGCTGCTGGAAAAAACCCACCGTGGCCAGGAAGCGGTGAAAGCCACCGGGCGCATGATGTTCAACTTCAAGGAAGCCTCGGCGGTGTTCGTGGTAAACGTCCGTTGCGGTTTGCTGGGCTTCATCATGGGCGTATTGCCGGGTGCCGGCGCGACGCTGGCCAGCGCGGTGGCCTACATGACCGAGAAACGTATCGCCGGTGCCAAGGGCACTTTCGGCCAAGGCGACATGCGTGGCCTCGCGGCTCCGGAAACCGCCATCGGTGGCGCAGCCTGCGGTGCCCTGGTGCCGATGCTGACCCTCGGTGTTCCGGGCTCGGGGACCACGGCGGTGATGATCGGCGCACTGTCGCTGTACAACATCACCCCGGGCCCGCTGTTATTCCAGCAGCAGCCAGACATCGTCTGGGGCCTGATCGCGTCGTTGTTCGTCGCCAACGTGATGCTGGTGATCCTCAACATCCCAATGATCCGCATCTTCACCCGCATCCTCGCCGTGCCGAACTGGGCACTGGTGCCGGTGATCGCGATCATCACCGGGATCGGCGTCTACGCCGTACACGCCACCACCTTCGACCTGTTCCTGATGATCGGCATCGGCATCTTCGGCTACATCCTGCGCAAGCTGGACTTCCCGTTGTCGCCGGTACTGCTGGGCTTCATCCTCGGTGGTCTGATGGAACAGAACCTGCGTCGCGCGCTGTCGATTTCCAACGGTGCACTGGAAATCCTCTGGTCGAGCCCGATCACGTTCGGTTGCTGGGTGCTGACTGCCATCATGTTGCTGATGCCGCTGCTGCGCATCTGGCGCAAACGTTCGGTCGCCCGGCGCGCTATCGCCGATGCCTGATCGAACACCCTTCAAAGCCTGGTGGGGTACACCGCTGGTCGGTCTGCTGGGCGGTTACCTCGCCAGCCAGATCGGCTGGCCTCTACCGTGGATGGTCGGCTCGTTACTGGCGATCATCCTCGTGCGCTGCCTGACACCCTGGCAACTGGCGGAAATCCCTGGCGGGCGCAAGTGCGGCCAGTGGGTTGTCGGCATCGGCATCGGCCTGCACTTCACCCCGGTGGTGATGGAGCAGGTGCTGAGCCACTTCGGTCTGATCTTCTTCGGTGCGTTGGTCACCAGCCTGTCCGCGGTGGTCGGGGTCTGGTTGATGCGGCGTACCGGCGAAGATCGCGCCACGGCGTTCTTTTCCAGCATGCCCGGTGGCTCCGGGGAGATGGTCAACCTCGGCGCCCGCAATGGCGCGGTGCTCAGCCGTGTCGCGGCGGGACAAAGCTTGCGGGTGCTGGTGGTGGTGCTGTGTGTGCCAGCGGCGTTCAAGTATCTGTTGGGCGACGGTGCGCCGGCCTTGCATGCAGCGACCGTCAACTGGTGGTGGCTGGCCCTTCTGTTCCCGGCGGGCGCCCTGGCCGCCTGGATCTGGGAGCGCCTGCGGCAACCCAACCCCTGGCTGTTCGGGCCGTTGCTGGTGAGTGCGGCAGTGAGCATTGGTTGGGACCTGCACATCGGCTTGCCCAACGGCGGCAGTCAGATCGGCCAGTGGCTGATCGGCAGCGGGTTGGGCTGCCACTTCAATCGACAGTTCTTCCGACGGGCACCGTCCTTCATGGGCCGGACCCTGATCGGCACGGTGTTGACCATGTTGATCGCCACGCTGGCGGCACTGGGGTTGAGTGTATTGACCCATCTGGATCTGCGTTCGCTGACGCTGGGCATGATGCCCGGCGGGATTGCCGAGATGAGTTTGACGGCTGAAACCCTGCAACTATCGGTACCGCTGGTGACGGCGATGCAGGTGATGCGGCTGTTGTTCGTGTTGTTTTTGGCAGAGCCGTTGTTCAGGTATTGGAACCGGGAGCCGGATTCCGTCTGATATGAGCCCCCTCGCCACACTCTTCACACTCTTCACACCGGCGGCAACCGCCACTCGATCGGCGTCTCGCCATTCTGTTCCAGAAACTTGTTCGCCCGACTGAAATGCCCGCACCCGAGGAAGCCGCGATAAGCGGACAGCGGTGACGGGTGAACCGACGTCAATACCAAATGCTTGGTGGCGTCGATGAGTTTCTGCTTGCTCTGGGCATGCGCGCCCCACAGCAAAAACACCAGATGCGGCTGGTGCTCGCTGACCACTTCGATAATCCGGTCGGTAAAGTGCTGCCAGCCCTTGCCCGCGTGGGCGTTGGCATTCGCCCGCTCCACGGTCATGGTGGTATTGAGCATCAACACGCCCTGCTCCGCCCAACTCTGCAGGTAGCCATGGTTGGGGATGTCGATGTTCAGGTCGCGTTTCAACTCTTTATAGATGTTCACCAGCGACGGCGGCGCCGGTACACCCGGCTGCACCGAAAAGCACAGCCCATGGGCCTGACCCGGGCCGTGGTATGGATCCTGCCCGAGGATGACCACCTTGACCTTGTCCAGCGGCGTGGAATTGAGCGCATTGAAAATCAACGGTCCCGGCGGATAGATCTCCTTGCCCGCCGCGCGTTCCTGTTGCAGGAAAGTGCGCAACTCTGCCATGTAAGGCTGGTCGAATTCGGCACGGAGGGCCTCCTTCCAGCTCGGTTCGAGTTTGATACGGTCGTCAGCAGTCATGGTTACATCCGGCAAAAACAATGGGGCGAACCCTAGGAAAGCCCATCACGCTTGTCAATTGATCTGACGCAGATCCGGCATTTTCCTATAGAGCGATCATACTGAACGCTCAAATTCCCGATCGAGGTCATGATGAATCTGCACTTCGAAGAACTCACCGGCACCGACGGCGCACGCATCGGCATCGCCAGCCTGGATGCCGAAAAGTCCCTCAACGCCCTCTCCTTGCCGATGATCAACGCCTTGCGCGATCAACTGGACGCCTGGGCCAAGGAACCACAGATCGTTTGTGTACTGCTGCGCGGCAATGGCGACAAGGCCTTTTGCGCCGGCGGTGAAGTGCGCAGTCTGGTGGAAGCGTGTCGCGCCCATCCCGGGGAAGTACCGCCCTTGGCTGCGCACTTCTTCGCGGCAGAATATCGCCTCGACTTCAAGTTGCACACCTACCCGAAACCGTTGATCTGCTGGGGTCATGGTTACGTGCTGGGCGGCGGCATGGGGCTGCTGCAAGGGGCGGGCATTCGGGTTGTCACGCCGAGCAGCCGATTGGCGATGCCGGAGATCAGTATCGGTTTGTACCCGGACGTCGGCGCCAGCTGGTTTCTGTCGCGGCTGCCCGGCAAGCTCGGATTGTTTCTCGGCTTGACCGGCGCCCGGATGAACGGTCGCGATGCAATCGATCTGGACCTCGCGGACCGCTTTTTGCTCGATCAACAACAGCCGGAGCTGATCGAAGGTTTGCTGCAATTGAACTGGCAGGAACAGACCGCCATGCAGCTCAACAGTCTGCTCAAGGCCTTGCAACAAGAAGCGCTCGTAAAAATGCCCGAAGCGCAGTGGCTGCCGCGACGCCAGCAGATCGACGAGTTGCTGGATGTCAGCGACGTTCGTTGTGCCTGGAAGGCCATCAGTGCGCTACGCGTTCATAAAGACCCGCTGCTCAGTCGTGCGGCCTGCACCATGATTGAAGGCTCGCCCCTGACCGCTCATCTGGTGTGGGAACAGATCGCCCGCGCCCGGCACCTGTCGCTGGCTCAAGTCTTTCAGATGGAATACACCATGAGCCTCAATTGCTGCCGTCATCCGGAATTCAGCGAGGGCGTGCGCGCGCGGTTGATCGACAAGGACCAGAAACCTCACTGGCACTGGCCGGATATCAACACGGTGCCGGAGGCGGCGGTGGAAGCGCATTTTCACAAGGTCTGGGAAGGTCGGCATCCGTTGGCCGATCTGTCGGAATACTGAAATCCGGGCACAAAAAAGCGGCGCTTCAAGCGCCGCTTTCTATTGAGGAGTTAGCGACGGCCGCCTCGACCATCGTTATCGCCATGATCGCCTCTTCCGCCATGGTGATCCCGTCCACTGTGGCCCCGGGAATCGTCGTTCCAGTTGCCGCGACTACGACCATCCCAACCGTCGCGACGACCATCCCAACCACCGCGGTCATGACGGTCCCATCCGCGACTCTGGTTGCCGCGGTAGTCGTAATAGCGCGGTGCCGGTTGATAAACCCGCGGCTGGTAGTAATAACGTGGCGATGGCTGGTAATACCGTGCAGGCGGCGAGTAATACCTGCGCGGAGCTGTGTAGTAACCACCATCGGAGTAATACGGCGCTGGGGACGTGTAGACATCCGAGCGGTAGTAGCTGTCGCCATCGGAATAGGGCACGCACGCACCAAGAAACAATCCCGATAGAACGATCAGCAGAATATGGCGGAGCTGTTTTCGACAGAGCATGGCGGCCTCCTGGACCGCGAGTGAGCCACACCAGCGACGCTGGCAGGCGACAGTCAATTGTTCGGCGACTGTCGAAAGATCAGACAGTGAAATCGGGATCTGGTGCGTTTCTGTAACACGCCGATACAAGTAGCCGATGAAAGGTTTTTCATCCTGCGCAAAAGAAAACGGCGCCTGCGTAAGCCGCAGGCGCCGTTGTGCTCATGAGCCGTTTAGCGATGCCCGCGATCGTGATCACCATGGTAATAGCGAGGCCCACTGAAATAGTAGTAACGATAACCCCCGTAAAAGCGTGGGCCACCGTAGTAGTAAGGTGAGTAGTAATAGCCGGGGTAGTAATAAGGTGCCGGATAAACATCGGCGCCCCCTACATAGTAGTAACACCCGGACAGACCCAAACCAAAAAACACACTGAGCAGTATTTGGCGGAGCTTTTTCTGACAGAACATGGAGGCCTCCTGAAAGACCTGCAACGGCAGTCGAGTCACACCTGTTTTGACTTTAAAACAGGCACCGAGTGCCTGATCGCATCGACCTTCAGATCAGCGGCTAGCTGTCCTTCTACGGTGCATACCCATGCGCTGCGCACCATGACAAGGCAAAGCGCCCTCCCCTGTTTGTCTCGCCCTCCCTTCCATGCCCCCAGCCAGAGCGCTCAAGCCGACTTGGCACGGCTCTCGCTTAACCAAAGACGTGCAGGAGTCATCACAGGTTCGCGGCACCACAATTTGCAATGGCTGACTAGGGTTCCGGCTCGCAATCGCGAGTGACTGGTCCGAGAGTTGGCGACCTCCAGTTGAGGTTACACGGCGGGACAAAAGCCCGGGAGACAAGCCACCGTTCGCGGTGCCGCTGCCTTCCTGTCCGCCCTTGATCAACTGGAGAACCATCCCATGTCCCGACTTCGTTTACCCGCCCTGCTCGCCGCTGCTTTTGCAGCCCTCGTGAGCGTCTCGTCCCACGCCGCACAGAAAGACCATTTCAGCGTCTGCTGGACGATTTATGCCGGCTGGATGCCTTGGGAATATGCCGGCAGCCAAGGCATCGTCGACAAATGGGCGAAAAAGTACGGCATCAAGATCGATGTGGTGCAGCTCAACGACTACGTCGAATCCATCAACCAATACACCGCCGGCCAGTTCGACGGCTGCACCATGACCAACATGGACGCGCTGACCATTCCGGCTGCCGGTGGCGTCGACAGCACAGCGCTGATCGTCAGCGACTTCTCCAACGGCAACGACGGCATCGTGCTCAAAGGCGAAGGCAAGAAAGTCACCGACCTCAAGGGCATGGACGTCAATCTGGTGGAGCTGTCCGTGTCCCATTACCTGCTGGCCCGTGCTCTGGACTCGGTAGACCTTACCGAGAAAGACCTGAAAGTAATCAACACCTCCGATGCCGATATCTCGGCTGCCTTCAACACCGAACAGGTTCACGCCGTCACCACCTGGAACCCGATGCTCTCGGACATCAAGGCCAAGCCTGCGGTGACCGAAGTGTTCAATTCCAGCCAGATCCCCGGCGAAATCATGGACATGATGGTGGTCAACAGCGCCACCCTCAAAGACAACCCGGCTCTGGGCAAAGCCCTGACCGGCGCCTGGTTCGAAGTGGTCGCGTTGATGAACGCGAAAAACGCCACCAGCCAGGCCGCCCTCGAACACATGGCCAAAGCTTCGGGCACCGACCTGGCCGGTTTCCAGGCGCAACTAGACACCACCAAACTGTTCGCCACGCCCAAAGAAGCCCTGGCGTTCTCCACCAGCAAGCAACTGCCCGACACCATGCGCAAGGTCGCCGAGTTCTCGTTCCAGCACGGCTTGCTGGGTGAAGGCGCCAAGGACACCAGCGCCATCGGCATGGCCTTCGCCAATGGCGTGACCAGCGGCGATAAAGGCAACCTCAAGCTGCGCTTCGACCCGACTTACGTGCAGATGGCCGCCGACGCCAAGCTGTAAGACAGGAGGAGCTGGCCATGCGCCTGATCAATCGCCACCCGGATCGCCCGAGTCGCCTGCTGTTGGTGATCCTGCCGTTCGCCCTGGTGCTGTTCGCCTACTTCATGGGCTCGGCCGAACGGCTGATGGACAACCCCAACGACAAACTGCTGCCCAGTGCCGTGCAGATGACCGACGCGGTGAAACGCCTGGCCTTCACCGCCGACGCCCGCACTGGTGAATACCTGCTCTGGCAAGACACCGCCTCCAGCGTGCGGCGGTTGGCCATCGGCCTCGGCATCAGTGCGCTGGCCGGGCTGTGCCTGGGCATCGCCGCCGGTACGCTGCCGCTGTTTGGTGCGCCGTTGTCGCCCGTGCTGACGGTGCTGTCGATGGTGCCGCCGCTGGCGATCCTGCCGATTCTGTTCATCGTGTTCGGGTTGGGGGAGTTGTCGAAAGTGATGCTGATCGTGATCGGCATCACCCCATGCCTGGCCCGTGATCTGGAACAGCGCGCCCGGGAAATTCCGCTGGAATTGCTGATCAAGGCGCAGACCCTCGGTGCTTCAACCTGGACTCTGATGCTGCGCGTGGTGCTGCCGCAATTGCTGCCGCGCCTGCTGATCTCGTTGCGACTGATGCTCGGCTCGGCGTGGTTGTTTTTGATCGCCGCCGAAGCCATCGCCTCCACGGACGGTTTGGGTTACCGGATCTTCCTGGTGCGCCGCTACTTGGCGATGGACGTGATTCTGCCCTACGTGGCGTGGATCACCCTGCTCGCCTGGCTGATGGACTGGGGCCTCAAGCACCTGACCCAACGGGCCTTTCCCTGGCACCAAGGTGCCTCCAAATGAGTTATGAAGAGGCGCGGGCATGAGCTTCATCACAGTGAAAAACGTCTGGCAGCAATACGCCGATCAGGTGGTGCTTGAAGGGCTGAACCTGAGCGTCAACGAAGGTGAGTTCTGCACCTTGGTCGGCGCGTCGGGTTGCGGCAAATCGACCTTCCTGCGGCTATTGCTCGGCCAGGAACGCGCCAGTCGTGGCGAGATTCTGTTGGACGGTCAGGCATTGGCTGGCGAACCGGATTCGAGCCGTGGCGTGGTGTTCCAGCGCTATTCGGTGTTCCCGCACCTGACCGTGCTGGACAACGTCGCCCTCGGCCTCGAACTGCCGCGCTCGCCTTTACTGGGGCGGTTGTTCGGCAGCGCTAAAAAAGAGGCACACGAACACGCCTCAGTGTTGCTGCACAAAGTCGGCCTCGGCCATTCGCTGGACAAGTATCCGGCGCAACTCTCCGGTGGCATGCAGCAACGGCTGGCGATTGCCCAGGCATTGATCATGAAGCCGCGGGTCTTGCTCCTCGACGAACCGTTCGGCGCCCTCGATCCGGGCATCCGCAAAGACATGCACAGCCTGCTGCTGGAGCTGTGGCGCGAGACGCAACTGACGGTGTTCATGGTCACCCACGACCTGTCCGAAGGTTTCAGTCTCGGCACCCGTTTGCTGGTGTTCGACAAGGTCCGCGTCGACCCGCACGCCCCCGGCGCCTATGGCGCACGCATCACCTACGACATCCCTTTGAACAGCGACCGCCGCGCCAACCGCGCCGCCGTCGACGCCCTGCCAGCTCAGTTGGCAGGCACGCTTCGTATCGCTTAGAGGAATCTGCACATGACTGATTCGACCCAACTGTTCCCGCCGTTCGCCGAAGAAATGCTCCCCGGCGGCGGCCATCGTTCATTCGTCCTGAGACGCGGCCAATTGCTGCGCCTGACCGACCTGCGCGGCGGTGCCAACGTCAGCCTGACGTTGCTCAACGCCAACGAAAAAACCGAACGCCTGAATCTGCCCGACAGCCTCAAATGCCAACACACCGCCAAGCTCACCACCGGCCATTGCCTGTACTCGGACATGGGCCGCGTGCTGGCGGCCATCACCGCCGACACCTGTGGCTGGAGCGACAGCCTCGGCGGCGTGCTCTGCGCTGAAGAAGTCGCACAAAAATATGGCCAGGGCCGCTATCAAGAGCTGCGCAACGGTTTCTTCCGCAACGGCACCGACAACTTGTTGGTGGAGCTGGGCAAGTGGGGACTGGGCCTGTCCGACCTGCTGATGACGCTCAATCTATTCAGCCGTGTGAACGTCGATGAGGCCGGCCGTTTCCACTTCGTCGAAGGCAATTCCAAGGCTGGCGATTACATCGAACTGTACGCACCGATGGACACTCTGGTGGTGCTCACTGCCCTGCAACACCCGATGGATCCGTCGCCGGAATACGCACCGAAACCGCTGAAGCTGAGCTGGATGAACGCCGATGCCAGCGTCGCCGAACACTGCCGCACCTCGCGCCCGGAAAACGAGCGCGGCTTCATCAACACCGACCGTCTGTTCGCCTGAGGATCGCTGCCATGTCACTCGCTATCGCCACCGCCCACAAGCAACCGGAAACAGCGGTCTACCGCGCCACCATCGCCGCCGGTGAACCCTGGCTGATGGAGGTCAAGGCCGGCCAGACCCTGCGTATCCTCGACCTGGAAGGCAATCAGGCGGTCGACACTTTGTTCTACAGCCTTGCCAATCCCAAGGAACGCTATGACGTGCAACGCACGTTGCGTCGGCAGAACAGCGTCTACCTGAGCACCGGCAGCGTGCTCTATTCCAACCTCGGCAAGCCAATGCTGACCATCGTCGAAGACACCTGCGGGCGTCACGACACCCTCGGCGGTGCCTGCGCGCAAGAGAGCAACACCGTGCGTTACGCCCTGGAAAAACGCTACATGCACAGCTGCCGCGACAACTACCTGCGCGCCTGCGCCCACGACGGGCGCCTGGGCAAGGGCGACATCGGGCCGAACATCAATTTTTTCATGAATGTGCCGGTGACGGCCGATGGCGGGCTGACGTTTGAAGACGGGATTTCAGCGCCCGGCAAATACGTCGACCTGCGCGCCGAGATGGACGTGATCGTGCTGATCTCCAACTGCCCGCAACTGAACAACCCGTGCAACGCCTACAACCCCACGCCTGCGGAGCTTTTGGTATGGAACTGAAACTTGCGCGTTTGCGGCGGTGGTTGTTTGCCCTGTGTCAGGCCCGCTCCGGCCAGTGCCTCAAACAACGCTGATCCCTGTGGCGAGGGAGCTTGCTCCCGCTGGGTCGCGAAGCGGCCCCAAACCCTGCTATCGCGCTATGTCTGACGGACCACAGCAGCAGGTTTTGCGACTGCTGCGCAGCCGAGCGGGAGCAAGCTCCCTCGCCACAAAAAAGCGTGAATTTTGTTCATCCGGGACGGCCCGGGTGCATCTCGAAAAACTGCGGGACGGCCCGCATCCCAGGTCGAGGCTGATGCGCTATCGCCTCCAGGGGTTATGCCATGTTCGAAAAAGTCCTCATCGCCAACCGTGGCGCCATTGCCTGCCGCATTCTGCGGACCCTGCGAGAGTTGCAGGTCAAGGGCGTCGCCGTTTACTCCGAAGCCGACGCCGCCAGCCTGCATATCCTGCAAGCCGATGAAGCTCACAGCCTGGGTGAAGGCGCCGCGGTCGGCACTTACCTTGCCGTGGACAAAATCCTCGCCATCGCCAAATCCACCGGCGCTACGGCGATCCATCCCGGCTACGGATTCCTCTCGGAAAACGCCGCGTTCGCCGAGGCCTGCGAAGCAGCCGATATCGCCTTCATCGGCCCCACGCCTGAGCAACTGCGCGTGTTTGGCCTCAAACACACCGCCCGCGCCCTGGCCAAACAACACGGTGTGCCGATGCTCGAAGGCACCGAACTGCTCGACAGCCTTGACGCAGCATTGATCGCTGGCGAACAGGTCGGCTACCCGGTGATGCTCAAAAGCACCGCCGGCGGTGGCGGCATCGGTATGCGCGTGTGCCGCAGCGCCGCCGAATTGGGCGAATCCTTCGAAGCGGTCAAACGCCTCGGGCAGAACAACTTCAGCGACGCCGGTGTGTTCATCGAGAAGTACATCCAGCGCGCGCGACATCTGGAAGTGCAGGTGTTCGGCGACGGCCAGGGCGAGGTGATTGCCCTCGGCGTGCGCGACTGTTCGGTGCAGCGGCGCAACCAGAAAGTCCTTGAAGAAACCCCGGCACCCAACCTGCCCGACGGCATGGCCGAAGCGCTCTGCCTTGCCGCGATCAAACTCGCCAAGGCAGTGAATTACCGCAGCGCCGGCACCGTGGAGTTCGTCTTCGACAGTGACGCCCAGCGTTTCTATTTTCTTGAAGTGAACACCCGTTTGCAGGTGGAGCACGGTGTCACCGAGCAAGTGTGGGGCGTGGATCTGGTGCGCTGGATGGTGGAACTGGCGGCCGGAGATTTACCGCCATTGAACGCATTGAGCCAAGGCTTGAAAGCCAACGGCCACGCGATCCAGGCAAGGCTCTACGCCGAAGATCCGGGGCGCGATTTTCAACCGAGCCCCGGCCTGCTGACGGCGGTAAGTTTCCTCGTCGCCGATGGCAAACACCTGCGCATCGACACGTGGGTCGAGGCCGGTTGCGAGATCCCGCCGTACTTCGACCCGATGATTGCCAAGGTCATCCGCTGGGCGCCGACTCGCGAAGAAGCCCGCGCTGACCTGCTCCAAACCTTGGGCGACAGCCTGCTGTACGGCGTGGAAACCAACCGCGATTACCTGCGACAGATTCTGCTCGATGTGCCCTTTGCCAGCGGCCAGCCATGGACCCGTTGTCTGGAAGCGCTGGTCTACCAGGCCAACACCTTCGAGGTGATCAGCGCCGGCACCCAGACCAGCGTTCAGGACTATCCGGGGCGTCTTGGTTACTGGGCGGTGGGCGTGCCGCCGTCGGGGCCGATGGACAGTCGTGCATTGCGTTTGGGTAATCTTTTACTGGGTAACGATGAAGGCGCAGCGGCCCTGGAAATCACCATGAGCGGGCCGATGCTGCGCTTCAATTGTGATGCGGTTGTGGCGGTGACCGGTGCGCAGATTCCATTGACGCTGAACGGCGAAGCGGCACCGATGAACACCGCGCTGCTGATTCCGGCCGGGGCCACAGTACATCTCGGCACAATCGCCGGTGCAGGCGCTCGCAGCTATCTGTGCCTGCGCGGCGGCCTGCAAGTACCGGATTACCTGGGCAGCAAAAGTACCTTCACCCTCGGTCAGTTCGGTGGCCATGGCGGTCGTGCGTTGCGTGCCGGGGACGTGTTGCATGTGCCAGCCTTGATCGACCGTAGCGCGGGTGTTCAATTGCCTGATGAGCAGGTCACCGAGTTGCCGGCCGTGCGGCAAATTCGGGTGATCTACGGCCCCCATGGCGCGCCGGAATACTTCACCGAACACTACATCGGCACCTTCTTCGCCACTCAATGGGAAGTGCATTTCAACTCCAGCCGCACCGGTGTGCGGCTGATCGGGCCGAAGCCGGAATGGGTTCGGGCCGACGGTGGCGAAGCCGGGTTGCATCCGTCGAACATTCACGACAATCCGTACGCCATTGGCGCGGTGGATTTCACCGGTGATATGCCGGTGATCCTCGGTCCCGATGGTCCGAGCCTCGGTGGGTTCGTCTGCCCGGTGACGGTGATCGAAGCGGATCTTTGGCAGCTCGGGCAGCTCAAGGCTGGAGACAAGGTGCAGTTTTTGCCGGTCGATCTCAAGACCTCCCGTAACCTCGCCTTGAAATGGGATTCCTGTGGGAGCTGGCTTGCCTGCGATGAATTTTATGCGGTGTCTGATCGGGCCTCATCGCAGGCAAGCCAGCTCCCACAGGGGGTTGTGTCGCCTGTGATGCTGGATATCGGCCAGGGAGATACACGGTTGGTCGCCCGGTTGTCGGGGGATACTCACCTGTTACTGGAAATCGGCGCACCGGAACTGGACCTGGTACTGCGCTTCCGCGCCCACGCGCTGATGCAGGCATTGGAAAGCAAACAGCTGCACGGGGTGATCGACCTGACGCCGGGCATCCGTTCGCTGCAGGTGCATTACCAACCGGAGCAACTGCCGCTTGCCGATCTGCTGGGCATCGTCGCCGGTGAGTGGGACGCCGTGTGCGCCGCCAAAGACTTGCAGGTTCCCTCACGCATCGTGCACCTGCCGCTGTCGTGGGATGACCCGGCCTGCCAGTTGGCCATCGAGAAATACATGACCACCGTGCGCAAGGACGCCCCATGGTGCCCGAGCAACCTGGAGTTCATCCGCCGCATCAACGATCTGCCGAACCTCGACGAAGTGCAGCGCACGGTGTTCGACGCCAGCTATCTGGTGATGGGGTTGGGCGATGTCTACCTCGGCGCTCCGGTCGCCACCCCGCTCGACCCACGGCATCGTCTGGTCACCACCAAATACAACCCGGCCCGCACCTGGACCGCTGAAAACTCGGTGGGCATCGGTGGCGCCTATATGTGCGTATACGGCATGGAAGGCCCCGGTGGTTATCAATTCGTCGGCCGGACCTTGCAGATGTGGAATCGCTACCGCGAGGTCGCCGCGTTCGATGGCAAACCGTGGCTGTTGCGGTTCTTCGATCAAATCCGCTTCTACCCGGTAAGCGCCGATGAACTGCTGCGCATTCGACGGGATTTCCCGCTCGGGCGCTTCGCTCTGAACATCGAGCACAGTCAGTTGAACCTGGCGGATTACCAGGCGTTTCTGGCGAAGGAAGCCAACAGCATTGCGGCGTTTCGAGATCAGCAAAAAGGTGCGTTCAACGCCGAGCGCGAGCGCTGGATCGCCAGCGGTCAGGCGCATTTCGACAGTGAAGAACCGACGCCGCAAGTGACCGAAGAGGCGCTGTTGGCCGACGGTCAGCAGAGCATCGACAGCCACATCGCCGGCAACCTCTGGCAGGTTCAGGTGGAGGTCGGCAGCCAAGTGGTCGCCGGTGATGTGCTGGTGATTCTGGAGTCGATGAAGATGGAAATCCCGCTGCTCGCGCCCATGGCCGGTGTGGTGCGCGAGATTCGTGTGCAACCGGGTTCGCCAGTGCGCGCCGGACAGCGCGTCGTGGTGCTGGAACTCGACTGAAGCCATTTCAACAAGGATCTGAACCATGAACATCAATCTGCAACTCGACGCCCTGCGCAACGCTTACCGTGACGGCCACATCACGCCTCGGCAATTGCTGCCGAGCCTGCGGGAAAAAGCCGCGGCGCTGAACCCGGACTATCACTTGTTCATCCATTTACTCAGCGCCGAGGAACTGGAACCGTACCTCGCCGCCCTCGATGGTCGTGACCCAGGCAGCCTGCCGCTGTACGGCGTGCCGTTCGCGATCAAGGACAATATCGATCTGGCGGGCATTCCGACCACGGCGGCGTGCCCGGCGTTTGCCTACGTGCCGGAGCGTTCGGCGACCATCGTCGAGCAACTGCTGGCGCTGGGTGCAATCCCGCTGGGCAAGACCAATCTCGACCAGTTCGCCACCGGCCTCAACGGCAGCCGCTCGCCGTATGGCGCTTGCCCGAACAGCGTGTTGCCGGAATATCCGTCGGGCGGTTCCAGCGCCGGCTCTTCACTGGCGGTGGCGCTCGGCGTGGCGAGTTTTGCCCTGGGCACCGACACCGCAGGTTCCGGGCGCGTACCGGCGGCGCTGAACAATCTGGTCGGTTTGAAAGCCACCAAAGGGCTGATCTCAACGGCCGGGGTGGTTCCGGCCTGTCGCACGCTCGATTGCGTCACGACCTTTACGACCACAGCCCGGGAAGCCAGTCAGTTGTTGGCACTGACCGCTCATCTCGACCCACGGGATGAATACAGCCGCAGCAATCCGCTGTGGAATGACGGCTCGGCCTTCGGCACGCCGCGCGCGTTTCGTTTCGGTGTGCCCCGTGCGCAGGACCTGGCGTTCTTCGGCTGCCCTGAAGGCCCGTTGTTGTTTGGCGACGCCATCGACCAGCTTAAAGCCCTGGGCGGTGAAGCGGTCGAACTGGATTTGTCGCCCTTCCTGGAAGCGGCGCGGTTGCTCTACGAAGGGCCATGGGTGGCCGAGCGTTACAGCGTGGCCGGCAAATTGATGGAGCAAAATCCTCAAGCCGTATTGCCAGTGATTCGTGCCGTGCTGGCCAAGGCCCCGGCAGTGACCGGCGTGCAAACCTTCCGCGCCCACTACCGACTGCAAGCCTTGAAGGCGCTGTGCGACAGAGTATTGGAGGGCCTCGACTGCGTGCTGACGCCAACCATTGGCCGTCCGGTTACATTGGCGGAACTTGCCGCCGAACCGGTACTGCGCAACTCGGAACTGGGCTACTACACCAACTTCATGAACCTGCTCGATTACGCTGCCGTCGCCGTGCCCAGCGGATTGATGGGCAATGGTTTGCCATGGGGCGTGACCTTGTTTGGTCGCGCGTTTACCGATCAGTATCTGTTGAGCGTGGCAGATGCCCTGCAACGTCAGCAGGGCCTGGCGTCACCCGCACCGGCCGCCATCGCGCACAATGACCGGGCACGACTGGTGGTCTGCGGCGCGCACCTGGAGGGGCTGGCGCTGAACTGGCAACTCAAACAGCGTGGAGCGCGGCTGGTAGAAACAACTCAGAGTTCTCCCGACTATCAGCTGTATGCCTTGGCCGGCGGCCCACCGTATCGCCCCGGCATGGTCCGCGTTAAAGAGGGCGGCGTGGCGATTGCGGTGGAAGTCTGGGAATTGCCGAGCAGTGAGCTGGGGTCGTTCCTCACCGGGATTCCTGCTCCACTGGGACTGGGCAAGGTGCAACTGGCGGATGGGCGTTGGGAGAGCGGGTTTATCTGTGAGCCGTATGGGCTGGACGGGGCGGTGGAAATCAGTCATTTGGGCGGGTGGCGGGCGTATTTGAAAAGCCTGGGTTGATCGCCTGATCACCGGCAAGACTCCTTCAGGAATGTGCGAGCGTTAGCTTGCACATGGCGGCTTGCGGGACGATCATGCGCAGCTCGGGCCAAGCAAACCGGCCATTACCAAATGACCCTTTCATGAATAAGCCAGACCTCTGCCCGGCCTGTGGCGCTTCCAACGACTGCAGCCTGGCCGACCCACGAACCGTCGATCGTGCCTGCTGGTGCTACGGCGTCAGCATCGACCCGGCGGTGTTCGAAACGCTGCCGGCCGAGCTGCGTGACAAGTCCTGCCTGTGCCCGGCCTGCGCCCGGGTCGAGGCGCAGTTGCAAGCAACCGCCTGGCCGATCACGTAACATACGCAGCCCTTTTCCCACCGATCCCTGGCCATGCGCGTTGACCGTTTCCTCAGCAACCTGCCCCGCTTCAACCGCAAGCAGGTACGCCTGTTGCTGGTGGAAAAGCGCGTCAGAGTCGACGGAACTATCGTCAGCGACCCTCACGCCGAGGTTCTCGAGTTCAGCCGCGTGGAAGTCGACGACGAAGTGCTGCAGGTCGGTAAACCGGCCCGCTACTTCATGCTGCACAAACCGCCCGGCTGCGTCAGTGCGACCCGCGACCCGCAACACCCGACGGTGCTCGACCTGATCCATGAAGCGGACAAGGATGACCTGCACATCGCCGGTCGCCTGGACTTCAACACCACCGGCCTGATGCTGATCACCAACGACGGCACCTGGTCGCGACGCCTGACCCAGCCACAGACCAAACTGCCCAAGGTGTACTATGTCGAGACGGAGCAGGAGATCACTGCCGACTACGCGATCACGTTCGCCAAAGGCCTGTACTTCGCCTTCGAAGACCTCACAACCCAGCCTGCCGAACTGGTCTTGCTCGGGGCAAAATCGGCGCGCCTGAGCATCGTCGAGGGCCGTTATCATCAGGTAAAACGGATGTTCGGCCACTTCGACAACAAGGTATTGCGCCTGCACCGCGAACGCATGGGGCCGCTGCTGCTCGACGACGCGCTGAAGCCCGGCGAATACCGGCCGTTGAGCGTCGAAGAGATCCGATTGATCTAAGCCGACGACCGCTCAGCAGAAGTTGTCGAACATTTTTCGAAAGATACTTGCGCGATGACGTGACCCCTGCTTGAATCAGGACGTCGGCGCGAAATGTGACCGATGAGTCACCAAAACTACTCTAAGAAACTTTTTGCCGGCAGAGAACCCTCAGGTTCCGCCTTCCCCCGGCAAACTGCCCGCTTATAACAATACCCGTCGACCGGCGTGCAATGGATCGACATGGGCCTTCAAAAATTCCAGGCGTATGCCTACCTGTCACAAAGCTCGTGCAATCTGATTTGCGCGCATACCCGCTTGCCAGGAGTCTTATGTCATGAGGCCAGAAATCGCTGTGCTGGATATACAGGGTCAGTATCGGGTTTACACGGAGTTCTATCGCGCAGACGCCGCAGAAAAGACCATCATTCTGGTCAACGGCTCGATGTCCACGACTGCGTCGTTTGCCCAAACCGTGAAAAACCTTTATCCGCAGTTCAATGTGGTGTGCTACGACCAGCCCTACGCGGGCAAGTCCAAGGCTCACAACCTGCATGAGAAAATGCTGACCAAGGAAATCGAAGGGCAGATCCTCCTGGAGCTGATCGACCACTTCGCCGCCGAACACGTGCTGTCGTTCTCCTTTGGTGGCGCCGCCACGCTCGTCGCCCTAGCCCACCGGCCACGGCGCATCGAAAAGGCTGTGATCAGCTCGTTCTCGCCGGTGGTCAACGAGCACATGCTCGACTACCTTCAGCGCGGTGTCGATTACCTCGGCAACCGGGACGGTGACCGCGTCGGCCATCTGGTGAACAGCACCATCGGCAAACACCTGCCTTCGCTGTTCAAGCGCTTCAACCACCGTCACGTCAGTTCGTTGGCCGAACACGAATACGGGCAGATGCACTTCCACATCAGCGACGTGCTCAACAGCGACCGCAACTGCTACCTGAACGCGGCAAAGAAAATCAATGTGCCAGTGCTGTTCATGAACGGCGAATGGGACGAGTACACCGCCCCCGCCGATGCCAGGCTGTTCGCCGGCCATGTACAACACAGCACCTTCAGCACCCTTCAGGCCACCGGCCACTTCCTCGACATGGAACACAAAACCGCTTGCCAAGACAGCCGTAACGCACTGCTGGGCTTCCTGAAACCGACGCAACTCGAAAGCCGACCGCGTTACCAGTACGTCCAGGACCACCATGCATTTGCAATCTGAAACAGAGTCATCGCGAGCAAGTCCCGCCCTACTGTGTTGAACGCACTCCCGTAGGCGCGAGGCTTGCCCGCGAATGACCGCCAAGCGGTCCCTGTTTGTGTTTCACCCGACGCTAAAGCCATCGCGCATAAAGAAAAACTTCAAATCCGCGCTCACATCTGGTACAAAGTCAGCCGCTCTGAGCGGGTGTCGTATAATGGCATTACTCCAGCTTCCCAAGCTGATAACGAGGGTTCGATTCCCTTCACCCGCTCCAATCAGATTTCAGTCTCACGTCGTTTTTGACGGGGGATGCAAGTAAAGAAAAAACCGGCCTTGATGGCCGGTTTTTTTGTGCCTGGGGTTTGGTGGAATCGGGCTATGAGGCATCTCCCCTTTTTCGTCCGTTGTCCGCTGATCGATGAGTAAGTGCTCTCGGGGCGTTAGCGACTATCCTGAAATCCGTTAGCGTTTTTTTCGAAAAAAACGGATTTATTATCGAATTTCATCAAGCGTTAATATTTTCATATCTACGGAAATTAGCGTTTTCGCATATGATCGACGTTCTGTTAGCGTTTTTCTTGCCCCAGTAAAGGATTTCGTCAATGCAAGTCGGTTTCAAGACCCTCGCAAACCGTTACGACATCGCACTGGCACAGCCTCTACGAGTCGACTCGATGATCGGCACTGTACGTGTCAGTCGCGAAAGTGACGGCAATGTGGAGAACCGGTATCCGGTAAGCTATCGGCCCGCAGACGATTTCGCAGGACATTTCGAATTCGGCCTCAAGTACGAAGAGATCCATCTCGAGTTCTTCGCCCGCCTGTTTGCGACCATAGGTCCGCAGCCTGTCGAAGACTGGTGTCGACGGGAGCCATTCGGTCAGTATGCCCGTCGCACGGGATTCCTCTACGAATGGCTGACAGGGCAACGTCTGGATGTGCCAGACGTAACCAATGGCGGCTATGTTGATGTACTTTCGCCAAAAGATTACCTGACTCGTCGCGAGTCACTGCGAACTCGGCGTTGGCGAGTCAATAACAACCTGCCGGGGACGGCTGAGTTCTGCCCCTTGGTTCGTCGTACGGTGCCAGTGCAGGAGGCCCTGCAATTCGATCTACGCGAGGCATTGGATGAATTGGATCAGGCCTTTGGCCCCGACATCCTGATGCGTACCGCCAGTTGGCTGACGTTCAAGGAATCGCGCGCGAGCTTTCTCATCGAAAAGGAAGCCGACCAGGCCGATCGTATCCAGCGGTTTGCCCATGTCATCGCCCAGTACTGCGGACATATCAAAGACCCGTTGAGCAACGACAGCCTGCACTCCCTGCAAGCCGGCATTCTGGGGCGTGATGCCATTGGACTGGGCCTGCGGCGCTCTCCGGTGTTTGTGGGACAAGCCACGATGCGCGAGGACATCGTGCATTACATTGCCCCACATTTCGCGGATCTCGCTCAGCTATTGGCAGGACTCAACGAGTTTGAAGTTGCAACGCGTGGCGCGGAATCATTGGCACGTGCCGCTGTGTTGGCCTTTGGCTTCGTGTACATCCATCCCATGCGCGATGGCAATGGCCGGATTCATCGTTTCCTGATCAACGACACCCTGATTCGGGATAAGGCAGTGCCCGACGGCGTGATACTGCCGGTGTCAGCCACAATCACGAGCTCGATCGACTTCAGGGCCGGCTACGACCGTACGCTCGAAGTGTTCTCGCGACCGTTCATGCGACGTTACGCAGCGGCCTATCGGTTCGGCGAACTCGTGACCTACGAGGACGGGACTCGCAGCAACTTCATCTTCGATGAATACGAGGACGCGTGTTTCGCCTGGCGCTATCCCGATCTGACCGAACACGTCCTGTACACCGCACGTGTCGTCGAGCACACGATTCGAAAGGAAATGGCGGATGAAGCCAGAGTTCTGGTGATCTTTCAGCGAGCTCAGGAACAGCTGAAAGAGGTACTGGAAATGCCAGACCTGGATGCGAACCGCATCATCCGCTCCATCAAGGAGAACGGCTGGGTGGTGTCCGGCAAGCTAAAGAAAGGGTACCCGCAGCTTGAAGATGAGCGCATGGCGGAACGCGTTGTGGAGGCTGTGCGTTCTGCGTTTGAGGATCGAGAGATGGGTGCAGGCGAAGAAGGTTTTTTCGGCGAATCCGGGTAAGGCGCTGGGATGGATTAGAAAAAACGGTCTTGATAACCGCTTTTTTTACTCAGGATTTTGTCGAGTCGTGACCGGTCTAGCTGTTTGCTTATAAATAAATTCGTCACCTTTTTCCGTCACTTGTAGATAAAGGACTCCAGAGGTTTTTAGGAAAAGCGATATTTGAGCGAAAGGGAGGCGATAGTATTACCTTTCTATAAAGCTAGTTTTCCATTCTTTAAACCCAATGAATCCTAGGGGTTGGCAGAAATATTACATGTCATATCGCTTCGTATTACCTTGCCTTGTAATACCGAAAGCCCAGTAAAACCTGGGCTTACAGACCATTTTTTGCCACCGTATCGCCGATATCGCTCTTTTTGAAAATGCCCCCACCTTTAAGAATCGCTCTCAATAAAGTGACGTTTTTCATGGTGTATTGGATGCACACCTATTCGGAAAGATGCCTAAACTGGGACTCTATCTCTGCCTTGTGGTGGATGAGCATATGTCGCCAGGGACCTCGTGATGTCGAAACCGCCTACCGTTGTCATCACCAAGCAGCGGACGATTCATACGTACGCCGAGCTGTGGTTTGCGTCTGAGTGTGTTCTGGATGTGGGCTTGAGCAATCCGGATGGGGCAATGTGGCAATTTCTGTCTTGCACTGTGCTAACTGCTTTCTCTTTCGAGGCGTACTTAAACCACGCCGGCGCTGTTACTTTCGAATGCTGGGAAGAACTGGAGCGCCTGCCACCGTGGGCAAAGCTGGAACTCTTGTCCGAGGAGTTGGACGTGAAATTTCCGGAGGGTACAGGAGCGCGGCCTCTGCAAACCATTGCGCGGCTTCTGAACTTTCGGAACACAATGGCGCATGGTCGCACCTCTGAGCTGCAGTCAAAACTCAATCGCACCACGGAAAACTATCATCAAGCGTATGGCGAGGATTTGCTCGCCGACTGGGAGCGCTTGGTTAGATCGAGTGATTTTGCTGTTCGAGCCAGAGAAGATGTTCGAGCTGTAATAACGCGCTTGCATGAGGCGCGACGCGATGAAAAAGAACACCTGTTCACTTTCGGCATGGCCTCTTGTGGCGCGACTTTGGTCGAAAAGCCCTGATCCGCTAAGTTGTAAAACTCCACAACCTCAGCGCGCCCCCTGCTGTGCCTGGCCTGCATTGAATTTCCCCGCCTACACATGCAGGCCTAATCCTTCCAAAAAAGATCGATCAGGAATCTGAAAACACCAATTATTTGGCATTTTGGAATTTTTCACCCAATGAAACCGAGGCCTTCGAAGCTACCCCATTCTTGATCGTCCTGAACGCCTCTGTGCAACCGATCTTCATTTCCTTTCAAAACTTTGCACTCTGTGAAATTACCGATCGCCTGCAGAACCCCACCGCCCGCCTAGTCCGCAGGTCTGTTTGCACTACATCCGAATTTGCACAAAAAAAGGACGCAAGGCCCGTCGGCGAGAGGGGGATAAGTGCGTTTTCAACTGTTTTTTTCTTCGCCCGACGTTTTTCCTCCGCACCTCTCACCAATGCCCTGATAGGTTTTTCATCGGGCAGACTCAGCCCGACTACCTTCCATTGACATACTGTTTATACATACAGTATACCAGTGAGCTGACGAGGGTAAGGATGATGAACCAGGAACACGTTGAAGTACTGGCTGATAAGTCCAGGGCGATCGCGCGGTGGAAAGTGATGCTGCGGGACGATGTCGCGTTGCTCGATCATCCCGGAGCTCACCATAAAGCTCTGTTTACTCAGGCGCACGCTCTGCACCGAGCTCAGGTGATTGATCTGGATGATCTCAGCTATCTCCTGGAGCAGGCCGACGGCGCCCAGCCGATACCTACAGCCAAGGCCGTTGCCAAGCTTTATCAGAGCGCTGGGAGATCGAATTGGGCTCCATTGCCATCAAGACTTCGATGCAGCGGAACGCGATGACCTTGCGTAGCAAAAAAGTCGACCTGGTCTATCAGGAGGTATGGGGACTTTGGCTGGCTTACAACGTGATTCGCTGGGAAGCCAGTCAGTTGGCGGTGGCGTTTAGCCGAGCACCGTCGGAAACCAAAGCAGCAGTAACTAGAAATGCGAACAGGGCTGTTGTAACTAAACCAAACATCACAATCATGGATGATCATATTATGAGTATTTTAGGAAAATCGGGAGTCACGAACGACCAACCCACCAATGAGATTGTCTCGACAGACATGGGCTTCAAGCGCGGCGTTGTGGCGGACACTATTACTACAGTCAATATGATGCTGTCTGGTGTAACGGTGAATATCTGGGAGTTCGCGGACGCGATTATCTTCAAGCCTGGACTCCTTCCTTCAACCTGGGATTGGACGCCGGCTACAGCCGCCGCTTCTGAGTATGTAAAGAACCAAGGCGGAGGATGGGTGCGTTACCCGGCTGGATCTTACCCACACTCGATTTTTGTTAAGCTGCACAGTGTTAGTCATTGTGGGGATGGCTCCAGCGCCACATATATCACAGCGCTTCCAGCATCTTCTACGGTGCCTTATGGTTTGATTGAAATCGAGGCCGGAGCCGTTTCGTCATCTCACATGGTTGGCATGCACATCATGGGCAGTGCAGTAGCCGGATTTGCTCAGCCAGTTGTGAATGCGACCCAGTGGGGCATGTACGTTAAAGCCAAGTGGGACGCTGCGTATACCCATGGAGGTCTTTGGTATTCAGAGTTTCGCGACGTTCGCGTTTCGAACTTCAATTATGGAGTGTGGACACGGGGTGGCTACACCACCGCTAACTACCAGCGACCGATCCAGTTTGTTACTTTCAACAAAGTGTTCATCCAGGTGCCGAATGGGGGTGAAGCCCTTCGGATGACAGGACAGCACGGTCAAATTGAGTTTAATGGGGGGGCAGCGGAAGGCCGTGATGGTGCCGTGGCCCTTAAGTGCATTAATATCGATTGGGATCCAGATCCCTCAACTATGGCGGATAATGCTAGTGGGCAGGGCGAAAGTACTTCGGATGTATCGGGCGCTGGTAACGCCGTGCAGTCCCCCTACAACGTAAACTTCTCTAATGGGTTCTCGATCCAGAAATCACAGACGGGCATCTATGCGCGCAATTGCCGTCAGATCTCTGTGCGGGGAGCTTGGATCGAACGCATCGGCAAGCTGGCCATGCTGGGCACTAACGGGCGCTTATTGATTGAAGCTAGTCATTTGGCGAATGCTGCTGATGGCACCTTGTTCTCCTCCGGCGGTAGTGGGTATCTGTACAGCCTTGGCACTAACGCCTACCTTGAGTTCCGCTCCAGTAATGAACCTATCGGTACATTCGATAATTACCTGGACCCTCTGACCAACTTGAACAATATTCTAGGGCTCAAGGTTGAGGGCATGGCATCCGGTAATAGCAGTAGTAAGTTCAAGGCTGCGGGTTTCAAGACCATTACGCTATCTGGCGTTGCGGTGGACCTGGCGGCCCATAAATTCGCCACTATTAACCCTAACGTAGGAAACCCTTCGATCAAGCTTGTTACTTTAACTGCTACAGCGGCTCCTGGAGAGAGTGTGAGCCTGCGTCCACTTAGTGGGCCTGTCACACTGAGCAACACTGGCAACATTTCGCTTAATGGTTTATCTGAGGTCACGATTCCACAAAACGGTGTTGTAGTGTTGCAGCGTATTCCTCAAGTGATCGGGTTAACGGAGTGGGTGTTGGTAAGTTGCACTCCGAGTTTTGGTTCGGAAGTTCCAGCAGATGGTGGGTATTACACTAGGGGCTTTACACGACTTAACACTACTCCTACAGCAGGTAACCCCATGGGGTGGGTGTGCATTACAGCTGGTTTGGCCGGCACAACAGCTGTCTTCAAAGCTATGTCTAACCTTTCCGCATAATTCGATTCTTAGCTTCTTTCATCGTACTTTACCTTGTTGTTAATCTAGGGAACTGGTTCCTGTACGCCTCTTACGCCCGCCAACCTGCGGGCTTTTTTTCGTCTGAAGTGTAGTGGTCAACTAATCCCGGACACGACGTTAAGTTTTTCTCGGCCTGAGCTGGCGCGAGCCCAGCGTTGAATTAATGGGGTCGAATCCAGTTGCACCGATGCATCAAAAAATGACTGATGTCGCGCTGGGCCTCTTGGGCCGTTCGGTAGCCCGTAGTTGGTATCCATTCGGTTTTCAAACTCCGAAATACCCGCTCCATCGGCGCATTGTCCCAGCAGTTTCCTCGGCGACTCATGCTCTGGCGCATTCGATAACGCCAGAGCCGCTGGCGGAATTAA
Source organism: Pseudomonas sp. 05N433 (assembly GCF_056396925.1). Taxonomy (NCBI): domain Bacteria; kingdom Pseudomonadati; phylum Pseudomonadota; class Gammaproteobacteria; order Pseudomonadales; family Pseudomonadaceae; genus Pseudomonas; species Pseudomonas sp. 05N433. The sequence goes on from NZ_JBFTML010000009.1 coordinate 181,770, forward strand.
CGGCTCGCATACTGGGCGCCCCTTGATCCGAGTGAAACAGCAACCCCTGAGGCCTACCACGTTGCTGGTAGGCCATGTCCAGCGCCTTGATAACCAGCTCGGCGTCCGGCTTTTCCGACAATGCCCAACCCACTACTCGGCGCGCGCAAAGATCCAGAACAACAGCCAGGTAATGCCATTTGCCCTGAGCCCAGATGCAAGCGATGTCGCCACACCAGACCTGATGAGGCGCTGGGACATCGAACTCCCGATTCAACGTATTCGGGATATCCAGTCGTTCAACCGTCGCTCGTTTATAGGCGTGAGAACCTGGCTGTTTGCTCACAAGCTCAAGTTCGCGCATTAAGCTACGTACCTTGAACCGACCCAGTTACTCTCCGTCTTCACGCATCATCGACACGATGCTGTGGCTGCCCGCAGCACTGCGACTTTGCGTGAACAGTTCATTGACCCGACTGCGCAGCCGAAGCCGCTCAACATCAGGATGTCCGGCGTCTGAGACGCCGGGCGTAGAAATATGAGCGGGTGACTTCAAACATTTTGCACAGCTGGTCAATCAGCGCGAACGCTCGTGATCTTCCGACATCAAGAGCGCGGTAGCCATTTTTAGGATGGATTTCTCTCGCTCAAGTCGAGCGGTATGAGCTTCCAGTTCCTGGATTTTCTGTTGTTCCGGGGCCAGCGCTTTGCTCTGCGGGGTAACGCCTTGGCGTTCCTTCTGGACTTGATCGACCCAACGTCGCAAGGCCGATTCGCCGACGCCGAGTGAACGACTGGCTTCGATGAAGCTGTAGTTTTGCTTGAGCACGAGGTCGGAAGCCTTGCGCTTGAATTCAGCGGAAAAAGACATGGCGTTGTTTGGTCATCAGACACCTCGATCTGGCGAGCATTCTCGCCTAAATGGGTATCCGGTTTCATTAGACCACTACAAGCGCCTACACAACACTCCTACCTCCGTGTCCATTAAGGGTTCGATTCCCTTCACCCGCTCCAATCAGATTTCAGTCTCACGTCGTTTCTTGACGGGGGATGCAGGTAAAGAAAAAACCGGCCTTGATGGCCGGTTTTTTTGTGCCTGGGGTTTGGTGGAATCGGGCTCTGAGGCATCTCCCCATTAGCGACTACCCCGAAGTCCGTTAGCGTTTTTTTCGAAAAATACGGATTTATTACCAAATTTTATCAAGCATTAATATTTTCATAGCGTTTTGGATTCCTCTACGAATGGTTAACTGGGGAGCGTCTGGATGTGGCGCTGCAATGCAGAATTCGTCAGCCCCTCAACCGCCCCAGACCTTGACGCCTCCGGCCCCGCATACTAGCGAATGCTATACTTCCTACGGATTGCATGAAGTGTGCAACGTTCCCCACGGGCGCAGATACCGACTGCAAATCTCAGTTTACGGCTGCGGGACAGAGGAGGCCTACGGCCAACACGAGATGGGAGGTGTGGCATGAACCGACACTATTACATCAGTGACAATCTCGACGATCTCGAAGCCCTTGAAACCGAACTGGAAGCCAACGGCATCAACACCGAACAAATTCATGTGCTCAGCGAACAAGTGGCTGATGTTGAAGAACATCACCTCCACGAGGTCAACTCGTTGATGAAGCAGGATGTTGTTCACTCTGGCGAGATTGGTGCAGTGGTTGGTGTGCCGCTCGCAGCGCTGATCCTTGGCGGTGCCTATTGGCTGGGGTGGACCGAAACCGCCGCAGGCTGGGTACCTTTTATCTTCCTTGCCATTGTTATATTTGGCTTCTGCATCTGGGAAGGCGGCTTTTTTGGTATTCAGGTACCTAACGCGCACTTCCGCAACTTTAAACAGATGGTGGAAGACGGCAAACATATCTTCTTCGTGGATGTTGATCCGAATCAGGAGCCGGTATTGGATCGGGTCATTGAACATCATCCAAAACTGAAGATCGCCGGCACGGGTACGGCATCCCCTCACTGGACAGTCGCCTGGCTGCACAAATGGCATCAGTTCAAGCGAACGATATAACGCCATTTATTGCGGGTTGACCCCGGAGGCTCAAAGCCCTCCGTAAGCTGTTTATTGACCGAAGAAGATGACCCGGCTGAGGAAAACATAATCCGCCTCGGTGGCCATCAACCCGACGAGCACCAGCAAACACAACGGTGGCACCAATATGGCGTAGACCATGGCCAACCGTTCCCAGGCCATGTGCATGAAGATGGAGACAATTAAACCTGCCTTCAACAACATGAAAGTGATAATCAGGGCCCACCGAAGGTAGCCATGGAAGTGAAAGTAATCGACCAGATACGACATCGTGCTGAGGACGAATAACAGCCCCCAGATTTTGAGGTACAAACTGATCGGATGTTGTTGACCCTGAGCATGCGCCATCACCCGTGCTCCTCTACCATAAATAGAAGAAAGCAAAAATAAACACCCACACCAAGTCCACGAAGTGCCAGTAAAGCCCGGCTATTTCGACGTTCTGATAGTTTCCGGAGCGCTCATAATCTCCTCGCATGACTTTCATCGCCACAATGCTGAGATAGATGGCGCCGATTGACACATGCAGTCCGTGAAAACCGGTAATCATGAAGAAGCTGGCCCCAAATTGCGCCGCGCCCATGGGGTTCCCCCAGGGACGCACGCCTTCGGCGATAAGCTTGCTCCATTCAAATGCCTGCATGCTGACGAAGGTCACGCCCAAGGCAGCGGTCGCCAGCATCAGGGCTGTGGTTTTCGCGCGATCACGGCGATAGGCGAAGTTAACAGCCATGGCCATGGTGCCGCTGCTGCTGATCAGCACAAAGGTCATGATGGCAATCAGAATAAGCGGGATTTCTCTACCGCCAATCGTCAATGCGAACACTTCACTGGGGTTCGGCCAAGGGGCGGTGATGGTCATGCGGACCGACATGTAGCCGGTTAAAAAACAGGTGAATATAAACGTGTCGCTAAGCAGGAATATCCACATCATCGCCTTGCCCCAGGGGACCTGCCTGAAAGCCTCCCTATCCGAGGCCCAGTCGCTGGCGATGCCCTGCCATCCCGGCGCAGGCGGCGGGCTTGGTGGATTGGATGAACTTGACTCGGCCGGTGCTAATGGGTGCGATGCCATGGCTTTTCACCTCAGGCCGCAGAATCTGGCGATGGCTTCATAGGTTTGCGGCGTGCTGGTCAGCAGCGCGAAGAGCACGAACCAAAGACCCAATAAGTAGTGCCAATAGGTGGTACAGAGCTCTACGCTGACGCGCAGTTGCGGCAACGGCACGTGACGCAGGAATTTAGCGACGGTTATGCCCCAGGCAATCAGCCCGCCCAGCAGGTGAAGGCCATGCACACCGGTCAACAGGTAGAAGAAACTGTTGGCCGGATTACTGGCGACAAAGTAGCCCCAGGCGACAAACTGCTGCCAGACCCAGAGTTGCCCCACCAGAAAGGCAATTGCAAATACACCGCCCACTACAAAACCCATGGCCGTTGCGTCCAGTCGAGCCTGTCGGGCGGCCATGCGCGACCACTGCAGTGCGATGCAACTCAGTACCAGAAAAGCCGAATTCACCCACAACGGCCATGGGTTGGCTAAAGGCGCCAAGGGGTCTGTCAGGGGTAGCCAGTCGGCCATTTGTGAGCGGGCAATGAAGGCGAGCAGGAAGAGAAAGAATAACGAACTCACCACAGCCAGAAACAAGCGCAGGCCTACCCTTGCGGTTCGGCTTCTATCGGCGTCGGCCTGAATACCTTCAGGATCGCGATTCCAACTGCCGCCGGGGTCAGCGTCGTCGGCGTTTCTCAATAGCAGTCTGTTCATGTTTTAACGTCCGCTATCTTGGTTCCGGCACTGAGTTGCCGCATTTGCTCCAGCTCCTCGGCAGAGACCGTTTGCGGCACGAAATCCTGCTCTATCCCCGGCACGCTGTAGTCATAGGCCCAGCGATGCACCACCGGCAGTTTCGCTCCCCAGTTACCGTGTATCGGTGGAGTGTTAGGCGTTTGCCATTCCAGGCTGGCCGCGCCCCAGGGATTACTGCCTGCGGGCTTACCTTTAAATACACTCCAGGCCAGGTTGAACACGAACAGCAACTGGGAAACGCCGACGGTCAATGCGACCACCGTAATAAACGCATTCAACTCTTGCGCCGACTGCGGGATGAACGCGTAGTTTTCATAGGCATAGTAACGGCGCGGCATACCCTGGAAACCCAAGTAGTGCATGGGGAAGAAAATGGCGTAGGTACCCAGAAAGGTAATCCAGAAATGCAGCTTGCCCAGGGTGTCGTTAAACATGCGCCCGGTGACTTTCGGAAACCAATGATAGATGCCGCCGAACACCACCAGTACCGGTGCGACCCCCATGACCATATGGAAATGTGCGACGACGAAATAGGTGTCCGAGAGCGGAATGTCCACGATCACATTGCCGAGAAACAACCCGGTCAAACCACCCACCAGGAAGGTGACGATAAAGGCCAGGGCAAACAGCATCGGCACGGTCAGATGAATGTCGCCCCGCCACAGGGTCAACACCCAGTTGTAGACTTTCAGTGCAGTCGGCACCGCGATGATCAAGGTGGTGACGGCGAAGAAAAAGCCAAAGTACGGGTTCATCCCGCTGACATACATATGGTGCGCCCAGACCACAAAGCTGAGCACGCCAATCGCGATAATCGCCCACACCATCATTCGGTAGCCGAAGATATTTTTACGCGCATGGGTGCTGATCAAGTCGGAGACCAGGCCAAACGCAGGGAGAGCCACGATGTAGACTTCCGGGTGGCCGAAGAACCAGAACAGGTGCTGGAACAAAATCGGACTGCCGCCCTGGTGATTGAGCTGCTGCCCCAGCGAGATCATCGCTGGCATAAAGAAGCTGGTACCCAATAGTTTGTCGAACAGCATCATGACCGCACTGACAAACAACGCCGGGAAGGCCAGCAAAGCCATGATCGAGGCCATGAAGATGCCCCATACGGAGAGCGGCATGCGAAACAATGTCATGCCGTGCGTGCGTGCCTGCAATACGGTGGTGACGTAGTTCAGCCCGCCCATGGTGGCGGCAACAATAAAAATCGCCAGAGAGACGAGCATCAGGACGATGCCCCATTCGACCCCAGGTGTTCCCTTGGTGATGGACTGCGGCGGATAGAGCGTCCAGCCCGAACCGGTGGGACCGCCCGGCACAAAGAATCCGGCGAGCAATACCAGTACCGCCACTAGGTAGAACCAGTAGCTCAGCATGTTGACGTAGGGAAAGACCATGTCGCGGGCGCCCACCATCAGTGGGATCAGATAGTTACCGAAGCCACCCAGAAACAGGGCCGTCAGCAAATAAATGACCATGATCATGCCGTGCATGGTCATCGCCTGATAGTAAGTATTGGCGTCCATGAACGCCAAACTGCCGGGGAAGCCTATCTGTAAGCGCATCAAGTCGGACAACACCACGGCGATAAGCCCCACGAACAGAGCCGTCAAGGAGTATTGAATGGCTATGACCTTGTGGTCCTGACTCCAGATGTATTTGGTCAGGAAACTTTTAGGCTCGTGCAGTGCTTCTGTTTCGGCTTGCTCCGCATAGGCCATCACGTCATCCTCCTGTCGAAGTTTCGGTGTACTTCTGGCTGCTTACGGCTATTTCCCTGGCTGCGCCTTGCTCGTATCAGCGTCGGCATTCGCTTTGGATTTGATAAAAGCGATCAGTGCATTCAACTCCTTATCGCTGGGAGCAAAGACCGGCATGACGGGTGCATATCCCTTGACGATTTTGGCAGCGGGATTAAGAACCGAGTCTTTTATATAGCCCTCATCGACCTTGATGCTCGTACCGTCGGCAAGGGTTTCGGTCTTGCCGTACAGACCCTGCCAGCTGGGACCGATGCCCTTGCTGCCATCGACACTGTGGCAGGCCAGGCAGCCGAGCGATTCAGCCAACTGCTGTCCCTGCGCCGCCAGGTCCTCACCTGGGCCCGGCGCTTGGCCGGCAGCAGATTCGTCGCCTTGTCGCGCAGCACCCAGTGATTTGATCAGGGCGATGAGTGCACCCAGTTCATCGTCATTGAGAGTATAGGTCACCATGACCGGCGGGTAGCCTTGTACCAGGCGGGCCTTCGGATCGAGGACCGACTCTTTCAGGTAAGCCTCATCGACCTGCACACTGCTGCCATCGGCAAGCTGTTCAGTGCGGCCATACAAGCCCTTCCATCCCGGGCCGAGACTGGCACTGCCATCCTGGCTATGGCAGGCCCCGCAACCGTATTTTTCGACCAACTGGCGGCCTTTTTCCAGCACGCTGTCCTGACTGGGCTTGGCAGCCGCGGCTAATGTCTGTGCAAACGTCGGTTGGCTTTTCAGCCATTGATCGAAGGCGCCCTGCTCTTCCACGATCATCTGGCCGCGCATGTTGTAATGACCGACACCACAATATTCAGCGCAAAGAATTTCATACTTTCCGGTTTTGGTCGGAGTAAACCAAAAGTACGACACCATCCCCGGCACCATGTCCATCTTGCTGCGGATTTGCGGAACATAGAAATCGTGCAGCACATCTTTGGATCGCAGTAAAACTTTCACCGGTTTATCGAGCGGAAGACGAACTTCATTGCTTTTTATCAGTACATCGTCCTGCCCGGCAGGATCATTGGGATCAAGGCCGAGGGGGTTGGTGGAATCAACAAATTTGATATCTGACTTACCCAACTTCCCGTCTTGGCCAGGGAAGCGAAAGGCCCACTGCCACTGCTGGGCGATCACTTCAAGCTCATAGGCATTTTTCGGTACCCGGATAAAATCATCGTAAACAACCAGGCCTGGCGCCAACATGGCGACAATACCTACCGAAGTAACGATAATTAACCATAGTTCCAGTTTTTTACTTTCTGGTTGGTAGTGCGCCCTGGATCCCTCCTTGTGACGATAACGCATCACCGCCACCGCCATAAAAACCGTGATGGCGATGAAAAATATTCCGCTAATGATCAGGGTGATAAACAGGGTGGTGTCTATGGATCCCCAGTTGGAAGCTGCCGGTGTTGCATGCCAAGGCGCGAGTATATGGAAGAGTACTGATGCAATAACGATTAGTATCAAGATAATTGCTATTGCCATGTTCTCTTCATCCTGTTCCTGTTGCTCATTGGTTATGCCAAAGCATCGCCACTGACGTCCAAGCAGGGCAGACAACTACCACCCATCCCGGTGGCAAAGCCAGTAAGAAGTATAGAGCCATCGGGCTGTACCGTGAGGCGGGCAAGCGAGGCCCGGTTGCCAGCTATACTCAATTTCAGATTACGGACGGCAGAGATTGGCCAGCAGCGGCCCCAAAAAACGAACCCTGCCTATGCGTAGCAGTCAGACAAGTGATGGCATTGAGAAGGGACAATAGCCACCGAGTCCAGTAGCCCAGCAGTCCACGATGGAGGTTTTGTCATGAGTGCCCTGACGCTCGAAGGCTGGTGCAAGCCCAGTCCCGACCAGAAGTCCATCCCGGTCGGTGAGATCCATTTTTAAGTCGACGGCCCCCTCCATCTGCGTCTGGAGGAAGCTGAAGAACGCCTGCAGAAGACCCATGAGCGTGAAGCCATGGTCGACGTCGACATGAGCACAATGGATTTGGTCTTGCCAGAGGGATGCGGCCCCTTGTCCGATTGCCAAATGCGCGTCTATATACATAAAGAACACGATTACGAGCGAGGTCAGTTCCATTTGGTCGGGCATCGAGCGAGCGATGGCAGCGTGATCTATACCAACGCGGTTATGATTGATCAGTTGCTTTAGAAACGCCGCATGATGCGCGGGAACGCAAAAAACCGGTCCGTAGCGGCCGGTTTTTTATGCCTGAAATTTGAGCATTCCTGGCGCTTCAGCGCTGCGGCAAAACCCTGCAATACAGAAAACGGGTTCTACCCAAACCATCGCGACACACCCTCCTAGACTCGTTTCAGGCCGCTCTTCCATCCGTATCCAGGGTGTATTGGTGGTTATAATGTTGATTAGTGATTTTCAGTAGGTATAGTAACCACAAGCACACCACAGGGAGGTGATGTGAATAGCCGGTTTTTGATAAGCCAAATCGTCGCGGACGGCTGGTATCTGGTACGAATCAGGGGGAGTCATCACCACTTCAAGCATCCGACCAAGCCTGGACTGGTGACGGTTCCTCACCCGAAAAAGGACCTGCTCAAGAAAACGGCCATTAGTATTTTGCAACAGGCGCTGCTCTGACGAACCGATGGACTGCGCCCTCGGAGGATAACGAACATGCTTTACCCCATCGCGATTTCCATGGGTGATGACGAACACGCCTGGGGCGTAGAAGTTCCGGATATTCCAGGTTGCTTCTCCGCCGGTGAAGATCTGGATGACGCCATGGCCATGGCTCGCGAAGCCATCGAAGGTCATTTCGAGATTCTGGCCGAAGACGGATCACCGATTCCGCCCGCCAACAAAGTGACCCTGCATGCGGCCAATCCACAGTACGCAGGGTGCACGTGGGCCGTGGTGGATATCGATATCACCAAATACCTGGGCAAGGCGCAGAAACTCAACATCACCCTGCCCGGCTATCTGCTCAACCGCATCGATGAGTACGTATTGCACCATCCCGAAGAGAAAAGTCGCTCCGGGTTTCTGGCCTCGGCGGCGCTCAAGGTCTTGCAGCAAAGTTGATAGCCTGAAAATCGGATCAATCAAGGGGACGAATGTGTCCCCTTTGATTCGTCAGCGCGTTGCCACCATGAACAACCGCGGAAACGGCAGCAGCACCGAACCATCGCTCAGCGCCGGATAGGCCCGCTCGATTGCCGTCTGATACTGCTTGAGATAGTGTGCCCGTTCCACGTCATCCAATGGTTCGAGAAAAGGCCGCAAACCGGAGCCCTTGAACCACTCGACCACGCCCGATGCGCCGTCCGCGAGCGGATGATAGTAAGTGGTGCGCCATACATCGACGCGAGTGCAGTGGCCACGCAGCATTGAGTAGTAGCCGCTTGCACCCTCCATTTCCGTTCGCAGGCCGGCAGCCCTTGCCAGCTTGTCAGCCCAAGGGCCGTTCGCTGCGACCTCGCGCATCAACCGGTGCGACGGTTCGTTGAGGTTATCGGGCATCTGGATCGCCAGGCTGCCGCCGGGTGTGAGCCTGTTTACCAGCGACGGCAGCAGCCTGGCGTGATCCGGCACCCACTGCAGCACCGCATTGGCGAAGATCACGTCAAACGGGCCGGTGTCGCTCCAGGTATCAATGTCAGCGACGTCGAAACGTACCTGAGGCAAACGCTTGCGGGCGGCCTCGATCATATCGGTCGAACTGTCCAACCCACGCACCGCGGCATCGGGAAAACGCTGGACCAGCAACTCGGTCGAATTACCGGGGCCACAACCGATATCGATGGCCGAACGGACGTCCGCAGGGATGGCGGCCAGCAAGTCACGCGCCGGGCGCGTGCGCTCATCTTCGAAAGCTACGTATTGTTTGGCGGACCAACTCATATCGCTCTCCTGTCGGGTGCATTGTTGTCGCCAGGGGCAGACAACCGGTTGGCTACGATACATCGTCCGCGTCAGTTAACCCACGCCCCCACCCGCCAATGCCAGCCATCGTTACGTTGCTCCCAGTGCGGATGCACATAACGATACCCCGGTCGCTCCGGGACCCAATGGCCATGAACCGCGACATAACGCCCGCCTTCCCAACGCCAGTACCCCCTGGACCAGAGGTAACCCGGTCGCCCCGCGGGCTCTACCTCGACAACGCGTTCCGGCGGCGGCTGCGGTGCGATGACCTCAACATATTCACGCTCCACCGGACGCCGGTCATGAACGACCCGTTCCTGCACACAACCCGCTGCGGTAACCACCACTGCCAGCAACACCATGTAACGTAACAACATGCCGCCTCCTCTGGCTTGAAAGCCAAGTTGAGTGAACCAGCAAAAAAACGCCCCCTTTTCCACCATGCTCCTGCCTGGTTCACTGCTTTTTTAACAGGTCTTGTCTGTCTATTGCCTGAACCCGGATCACTTGACGATCGGAAAACACAGAGGATCTGGATGAGCCTTTTTTATCGCCAAATCGTAGGAAGTCATAACCTAAATGACCGTTCGTCGACCGACCAGCAAAGCAGTTTTGACAGTATAAAAATGGCATCTATAGTCCTATCGCGGCCTGTTGGAAGGAACCCAACCCGTCATTTCAAGGCAAGGAGCAAGGCCAGCTCGTCCCCGTGATCGAGTGGGTTCCCCAGTAGTGTGTTCGCAACGGCCACAAGGCAAGCAAGCGTTGTCGTGCCTGGTAAGTAGCCAGACAATCACTATGTTAAAAGGAGCTTCACTATGTCTCGAGTCACGGATGTACTTGTTTCCATCGACACTGAAACCATTCTGAAAAACTACCCGAACATCAGCAAAAACCCTGCTTCACCGACGCTGATCGACTGGAAGCACGTCTACATGGTCACCAACCAGGATAACGTGATCAGTGGCCAGGCCGGTGGCGAGCTGGACCTCAAGGCCCAGGTTGGCGATCTGATTCGCTGGCGTGAAACCAGCCTGTCCCAGAGCTTCGAACAGGCCGTGATCTTCTACAAATTCATCGGCAACCAAGGCAACGATCTGATCTCCCCGCCTTCGCCACGCACGGCTACCGCTAGCGTTGCGGTACCCAACCCCAGCAATCCCTCGGTGCCTAGCTGTCAGAAAGTTGCCAACCACTACTGGTCCTCGGAGACCCTGGCGTGTGGTCGCGTGACCTACCATTTCAACTTCCTGATCGTCGACCGCAACTGTCAGATTGTCGGCTGCTGCTCGTGGGACCCGTTCATTTCCATCCATAACTGATGATGGAATCGACCCCTCGGCAACGAGGGGTCACCCCAGTCCGTTGCCGCCTCGGCTGGAACAGGATGTCTTGCTTGAAACCGAAGCGGTTACCGTTTTGCGTCAACATCATGAAAGGAATCCATGATGACTTCCGAACCGATTACCCCCCCTTCAGCGAGTACCCTGACCGCCAATAGCGTGCTGCTGGTCGTCGATGCCGAATCGCTGCTTTCGCGCTATGCGCAACCCAGCCTTGACCCGCAAAAGCCGACCGTGATTGAAGATGGTTTCATCTTCGGCATCAGCGCTACACCAAAAACGAAAAATGTTAAAAATGACAGCAAAATTACACTGACCACCCACAACGGAAAAGTCTTTCATATTCGCGGCAGGACCGTCAGTTTGCTGGCCGAACACAGCGTGGTATTCCACAACATCACGGTGGACGATACCGGGATCCTTTCTCCGCCCAAGCTGATCGTCCACGGCGACCAGACCGTCCCCGCGCCCGACCCCGCCAACCCGAACCAGCCGGGCAGCCACAAGGCCGATGATCATTATTGGGAGTGCTCGCAACTGAGCACGGGCGTGGCAACTTGCGAACTGAGCTTCATGCTGATCAACCAGCGCTGCGAAGCGCTCGGGTATTTCAGCTGGAAGACTGAGGTGACGCTGTCGGCGTGAATAAAGATTATCGAGTAGGAGGCGGCTTCACAGCCGTCGTCCTCTCACACCACCGTACGTACGGAAACGAGCAAGTCCAGGCACTTACAGTGGCAAGGTATTGCAGTGCTTGATCTCCTTGAGCGAAAAACCGGTGTACATTTCCTTGATATTGCCGAGCGTACGTATGCGATGCATGGCGAGTTCATGGAATGCCTCCATGTCTTTGACGACTACCTGCAGGAGGTAGTCGTATTTCCCCGACACTTTGTGACAGGCAATAATGTTGGGCAGCGCCAGGACGCCCGCTTCGAAATGTTCCATGGCTTGCTCGGAGTGACTATCGAGGGTGACGCTGATGAAAGCGAAAAGTCCCAGCCCTATGGTTTTCGGGTTCAAGTGCGCGTGATACCCGACAATCACCTCCTCTTCCAGGCGCTTCAGGCGCTTCCAGCAGGCTGGCGCTGACAGGCAAACACGAGCGGCGATCTCGGCGTTCGTCAGGCGACCATTCATTTGCAGAATTTCCAGAATTGAACGATCAACCTTATCCATTTCCGCCATGTGCTCTCTCCCTTTAACAATGCGTACGCGGTAGGGCGATTGGCCCCATCCCGCAGGTCCTTGATCAAGCATCCATTTCTAGAAACTACAAATACTAGAAAGAAAATTACATAAAGAACACATTTTGGATAATTAACGACTGAAAAATAACTAAATACAGACCCGTTTCGAAAACTAATTTTCGAGGCACTGAAATACAATTTCTTGTCATTTCCGACACCCAAGCCACTGGCTCTGACAATAAAAATAAGTAACAACGGAGGCAATATTGAGCATTTTCAGAACAAAAGACCTGGACGCAATGATTGCTGCTGCCCGAGCGCCTGCAGGGTTGAAAAAAGTGCTGGGGCCGATGGATTTGGTCCTGATTGGTATCGGTGCAATCGTGGGGACGGGCATCTTCGTATTGACCGGAACCGGCGCATTGACTGCGGGACCGGCCCTCATGGTTTCATTCCTGATAGCGGCGTTGGCCTGTGCATTTGCAGCACTCTGTTATGCCGAGTTCGCCTCATCTGTACCGGTAGCAGGCTCGATTTACACCTACAGCTACGCGACGCTGGGAGAGTTGGTGGCCTGGATGATCGGCTGGGATCTGATGCTCGAATACGGACTGGCCAGTTCGGCTGTGTCTGTTGGGTGGTCGGGTTACTTCCAGTCCCTGCTGAGCGGATTTGGACTGAATCTTCCGGTTGTGCTTACGGCAGCTCCAGGCTCTTTGCCCGGCGTGGAAACCTGGTTCAACCTACCCGCGCTGGTGATTATGCTGGCAATTACCTGGATGCTTTCCATGGGCATCAAGGAATCCGCGTGATCATCCGGTTTCATTGGCGTTGCAACATGCCGGTGAAAGCTGGGTTGCCGGGTTCGTTGATTTAGGCGCAATCGTTGGCATGACGACTGTCATTCTGGTGATGGCTTACGGTCAAACCAGGATCATCTACGCGATGTCGCGCGACGGACTGCTTCCCCAGCGCCTTTCCAGGGTTCATACACGATTCGGCACCCCATTTTTCGCCACCTGGATGGTCGGAATAGTCTTCGGGCTGATCTCGGCACTGATTCCGCTAAACGTCCTCGCCGAGCTGATCAACATCGGTACGTTGGCCGCATTCAGTTTGATCTCGGTGGCAGTGATCGTATTGCGCAAGACCCGACCCGATCTTCCTCGTGCATTCAGATGCCCCGGCGTGCCCATTGTTCCATTGCTCGCCATCGCGTTCTGCGTAACCTTGATGACCTTCCTCAAGCAGACGACCTGGCTGGCATTTGGGGCGTGGTTGGCAATTGGACTGGTGATCTACTTCGCCTATGCGAGACGCCGCTCGTTATTGCATTAATCCAGCATTTCGTCAGGTCTCTTTGGAGTGTCAATCAACCTCCAATAGTTTTCAGGTGCGAAACTGCATGCCAGTTGCGCACCTGATTGCATTCGCCAGTCAACCCTCACCTCATTTGTCCTGTTTTTAGCCCTAGGAGAGCAGTGACGCGCATTTGCAGTGGCACGCGAACTCTATTTATTCAGTTACCCCATTTAACTCATGACTTAGGCCCGCCACGGTGGAAGAGCCCCTTCGAAAAGTGAAAAGGCTCGATGCAGGAAACCGTTGAAGCGAGCGGCATCACGCCGCAGCCCTGCCTGCTGACCACCAATCAGGCACAGATGGGCCACCTGAGCAATCACTTCTGCTTGGCCTGGCATATGGACCAAGCGGCGGCACGTCCGTATCGCGAAATCCAGTCGTCTTGTGTCCACACGCTGCTGAAACTCGCCTACCAACGGATCATGCAGCGACCAGGCTCGGATGGAAATTTCCCGCCCAGGTTGTTTCTCAGCGGCAATACTCAAGTAGCGTTTCAAGGTTTCGCCCGCGCTACGACCCTGCGCCGCATAAGCGAGCATGCGCTCCGTGTAGTCTTCTTCCCAAGCGGCCAGCAAGGTGCGGACAAAGTCTTCGCGATTGCGGAAATGGTGATAGAACGATCCGCGGGTCACATTCAATCGGCGCGATAGACTCTCGGCCGAAACGCCGATATGCCCTATTTGGTCGAGAGCCTCAAAACCAGCCGTGATCCAATGGTTACGAGTTAGTTTTCTCACCCGTTATTTCGCTCCATGTTTAGCGCCATACAGACTGTGTATGGTGCGCAACCGATTGATACGCTGCGAACACCAGCAAAGATGGCCGTTGCGTTTTGCACGCCAGCACTTTTCATGGAGCTCGCCTTGAAGAAAATCGTTCTGGTTGCTTTCGACCAATTCACTGATATCGACCTATTCCTGATGTGGGACATCTTAGGCCGCAACACCGAGGACTGGCACATCCGAATATTGGGTTCCAGCTCTATCGTGAGATCGGCGCACGGCCTGCCTGTTTCGGTGCACGGTCCGCTTTCCGAGGCCAATAGTGCCGACGCGGTATTGTTCGTCAGCGGCAAGGAAGGGATACCCGCTGCACTTGCCGCCCCAGATTTCCTGCCGTCGTTTGAACTTGACTCCAGACGCCAGCGAATCGGCTCAATATGCGCCGGAGCTTTCATTCTCGAACGGCTTGGGCTGCTCAGCGGCCAAGCAACTACACACCCGGATGCACGATCGAGCTTGCAAGCTCTGGGACTTGAGTCCATGGACCAGCCTCTTGTATGCCAGGGGAACGTTGCAACCGCTGGCGGATGCCTTTCGGCGCTCTATCTGGTGGGATGGTTGGTTGAATCCTGGTTCGATGTCGACAAACGCCGTGCGACGTTGCTCCCTGTTCTGCCAGCTGGGCAGCAAGAGCTCTATGATGCCTTGATCGGGTTCAGCATCCGACAAGCACTTACAGGGCGACAAGGAGCGTTATACGACAAACCATCGCAACAAGAAACGCGACATGGCATGTCGTCTAATTGGTAGTTAGAACTCAGGAGAGATCCCCGATGCCCCGAGAATTTGAGCTCATTATGTCCGTGCCAGTCCCCTCGAGGTCCGGCATCACCCACCTTTACAAGTCAATGAACCTAGCGGACGCTTTTGCGATTCGGCTCCCTGCGGGCACATCCAGCAATCCAGATTTGCTAGCTCGATTCATCCTTTCCCACCAGCCATCCTGGATCGGATGGCTCATGAAAGTCCGAGACACTATCGTTGCCTGTTTTGGTCTCAAGACAACCAAACATTTGGCATCACTTGCTAATCGGATTGGAATCTTCAAGGTCTACAGCACGAACCAGACTGAAATCGTGTTGGGAGAGGACGACAAACACCTCGACTTCCGGATATCGATCCTATGTTCTGGAGAGGCAGAGCCAGAAGGCAGTCGCCAACTCGTTTTTTCAACCGTGGTCCAGTGCCACAACCGTCTAGGCCGGGCCTACATCTTCGTTATTGCCCCATTTCACCGCTTGGTTGTTAAGGCCAGCCTCCTCCGTGCAGCGCGCGTCGGTTGGCCTCTGGCTACCTGTCCCTAAGGTCTAACCCGCCCATCGTAAGGCTGTTCTGGCAAGCCTGGCCAAGGCTCTCATGTCAAACGTCAGGCCTCTATACCTCTAAAGATTCCAAACGCAGCAAGTGCTTTTCAAAGCCCCGGCTTTTCATCAACCACGGGGCTTTCAAACAGAATTTTCATGACACCCGTGCGGTCTGAAAATCAGGCGCATCCCTGTAAGGAGCACGGCAATGAAATTCGCGAAAATCGCACAGAAACTCTCCCTATGGGCGGGCCAACCCCGGACATTTATGGGGGCGATCATTCTGATTGTCCTTTGGGGCCTGAGTGGGCCGTTTTTTCATTTCAACGATACCTGGCAACTGATCATCAACACCTCGACCACGATCATCACCTTCCTGATGGTGTTCCTGATCCAGAACACCCAGAACCGTGACACGGACATTTTGCACCTGAAGATCGATGAGTTATTGCGGGTGACCAAGGACGCGCAGAACGCGATGCTGGGGCTCGAGTCCCTGGACCTCAAACAGCTGGAAGCGTTGAGAAAGAAATATCGCACCCTCGGCGAGGGGGAAACGATTTCCCTGGACGGCACGGTCGTCGAGGAAACCAAGAAGGATTCGAATCAGGATTGATCCCGGCAGCGGGTGACCGACGTCACCCGCGCAACAGACTGACTAACGACTGGCTTGCAGCGCCCTGGCCATTTGCAGATGGTTTTGCAGCTTGGGCAGGGTTTCTTCGGCGAACGCTTTGATTTGCGGCACGTCCGTGGTCTGCGCTTGTTGTTGAAGTTGCTCGATGGCTTCCTGGGTGGTTTTTACCTGACTGTCGACGTACGCCTGATCGAAAGAGGTATCGTCCTTAATCTCCGGTATCAAGGCTTTGGCCTTGTCGACCACCTCTTCGCGTGGTGCGACCGGTAAATCGAGTTGCTTGGCAATTTTCGCCAGATGCTGGTTGGCGGTGGTGCGATCGTTGATCACCACGATGGTGTAATCCTTGACCTCTTTGGATGCGGTTTTCTGGTGCGCCAGGCGGCTGGCTTCGATGTCGGCCATGCCTTGGGCCGACGCCTCATTGACGAATTCGGCGGGAGACTGGGCAAAGGCACTGCTGGCGCACAGGCCCAGTAACGTGGCAAAACCGGCATTGCGTAAACGGGTGGCCATCCGGCTCATGGTCGCGCCCTCCTTCCTGAAAATTCAAACGGGAGCTTGCGCCCCCGTCCATTAAACAAAACTACCTTCACCTATTACGGAGTTTTCTGACCGCCTTTGCGGCCCATGCCGCCTTTGGCAGGGTCTTTATCAACAGTCGTCGTGGTAGTTTTCCCACCTTTGCGATTGGCTTCAGACGCCTTCGTTCGATCGATGGCGCTACCCGGGGTCGGATGTTTTGAAGTAGGCATGGTTCTCATCCTCTTGGTGATGATCACAGCGAGCAGACGCCCGCATAGGATATGAATTTCCATACCTGAAAAGGTTTAGAAAACCTGGCAGCATCGCGACGAACGGTGACGGATTTTCAGACCCCGAGACGTGAATGGTGCTGGCGCTTGGCGGCGTACATTGCCTCATCGGCATGCCTGAACAGCTGCTTTTCTTCGGTGCCATGTTCGGGGTATCGCGCGACGCCGATGCTCGGCTGGATCGTCAGGTTGTGCCCGTCCAGACGCAGGGGCTGAACCAGCACCTGGCGGATTTTCCCCGCCACATTCTCGGCATCTTCGGCGGCGTGGATGTTGTGCAACAACACGACAAATTCATCACCACCAATGCGCGCCACCGTGTCGGTTTCGCGCACGCAGCCCTTGAGCCGATTGGCGACCGCTTGCAGCAACATGTCGCCGACCGCATGACCGAGGGTGTCGTTGACTTGCTTGAAGCGGTCAAGGTCGACATAGAGCAACGCCATTCGACCGGAGTCTGCCCGGGCCAGCGCCAGCGAAGCTTTCAGGCGTTCGCGCAGCAATTCGCGATTGGGCAGCTGAGTCAGTTGATCGTACTGGGCCATGCGCTGGAGCCGGGCGTGCAATTGCTTACGCTCGATCGCGGTCGCGACCTGAGCGCAAACATACTGCAGCAACTCCTTGTCTTGCTCGGTGTAGCGCTCGCCGCCCGGCACGCTTTTGACGATCAGAGCGCCGATGGTGCCGTTTTGCGAACTCAACGGCACGCCCAGCCAGCAGGGTGAGTCCTGGCCCTTGACCAATGCCGCAAACCCTTCCGGCAGATTGTCCTGATCCGGGGTCAGCAGAATCGGCAAGCCACTGCGAATCACTTCTGCGCACAAACGCCCGGTAACAGTCCCGGGATCCTCGGGTTGCAGCTCATGGTCGTCGACGTGATAGGGGAAATTCAGCCGCGCGCAGTGCTCGTCATACAGTGCCACGGAGAAATTCAACGCCGGCAGCCATTCGCCGATGATCGAATGGATGCGTTTGAACAGCGCCAGCAAATCTTCCGCCGCGTGGGCTGCTTCGGAGATCGCATACAGCGCCGCTTGTCGGGACTCGGCCTGTTTGCGCTCGGTGATGTCGCGCGCCACGGCGATACGCAACTGATCGACCTCCGACCAACGTGCCGACCAGAGAATGTGCACCACCCGGCCGTCCTTGCGCAGGTAACGATTTTCAAAGTTGAGCTTGGGTTCGCCCCCCATGATCTCGCGCGCGGCGTCGAGGGTACGCTGTCGGTCGGCAGGGTGAACCAGATCGATCATCGACTGGCCGATCAGCTCGTCGGGGGTGTAACCGAAAATGCGCTCGCAGGCCGCGCTGACAAATACGAAGCGACCTTGTTTGTCCACCGCACAGACGGCGTCCAGCAAGAGATCGATGTAACTCGCCATTGGCGCGGAATTTCTGGTTTCCATGATGCAGAGAGCATGTCCGGACAATGCAACATTGAACAACCCTCCCTGACCGGTCATACGCCCGAGCGATGACTGTGCAGCCGACGCTTCCCTGCGTTCAGCCTCAAGCCTTGTTCGTCACCAGCCCCGGCAGCGCATGCACCAGGGCATTGATGGCGAAACCGATGAACATGACCCCGCACAAGCGGGTAATCGCCAGTTCATGACGCTGATACAACGTGCGCACCTGACGCGCACCGACGATGCCAATGAGCATAGCGTAGGCCAAAAGGCCACCAATGAAGCTCAAGATGATCAACCAGGGCAACATGGACCAATGCAGCAACTCTGCACGGCTGGACAAGGGGCGCAATTCTATCTCAGGACGCCGAACATCGACTCACTGATCGTCGAAGAACTTCATCCCCGCATAGGGTCGCTGCCGACAAGCCGCCAGCCGCGACGCCAGAGACCCGACATGCGCCTCGAGCTTGTGCCCATCCGGGTCGAGAAAATAGAACGACGCACCTTCGCTGCGGTTATCCCGCCATTCCCGCACGTTGGCGGATCGCAGGCGTTCGACGAACGGCAGGAAGTCCACAGCTTCGAGGCTGAAGGCGTAATGGGTGTAGTCGGCGGCGGGCGTGGATTCGCGCCGTGGATCGAAAGAAAGGCACAGCCACAGACCGGGTAGCGAGAGATAGGCACCGGTGTCCCAAGTGGCTGAAAGCTGAAGTTGCAGCAGATCGCGATAGAACGCCACGCTGCGGTTCAGGTCAGTGACGGCGAGGGTCAGGTGGTTGAGGCCGGTTAGCATGGGTTGGGTAACCTTGAGTCTCTCTGGGTGGTCGCGAGCGGAGAGTAAAGCTTAAACATCCTTGAGCGTACAGCCGACGGGGGCTTTGTTGGCTGAGAGTCAGTCTTCGCGAGCAAGCCCGCTCCCACAGGGAGTGGCGGCGGGCACGAATCCTGTGCCCGACGCGGTCAATGTGGGAGCGGGCTTGCTCGCGAAAGCGGTATTTCTGACGCCGCGAACTTCAGAACTTGTCGAGCGTGCGCAGCTTCTGCGGCAACCCCCACAGCAACAACGCAGCGGCGATCAGCGCGGCGACACCGATGACGTACAACGCGGGGGTGGTGCTGCCGGTCAGGTCTTTGATCCGCCCGACCATGACCGGGCTGACGATCCCACCGAACTGGCCAAGGGTATTGATCACCGCGATCCCGCCAGCGGCGCCTGCCCCGGCACCGGCCAGCAGTTTCGGTGGCAGGGTCCAGAAGCTCGGGATGGACGCGATGATCCCGGCACCGAGCAAGCCCAGGGCAACAATCAGGAAAGTCGTGTGGTTGGCGAAAATTCCTGCGCAGAAGAAACCCACCGCACCTGCCGCCACCAGACCCGCGACAAACTTGCGCCGCTCACCGGTGGCGTCGGATAACCGCCCGATCACCACCATGCTGATGGCGCCGCAGATGTAGGGAATGGCGGTCAGCAAGCCGATCATCACCGGGCTCTCGGTACCGGCACTGCGGATCAGTTGCGGCGCCCAGAAATTCAAGCCGTAGGACGCCACCTGAATCAGAAAGTAGATCAGCCCCAGCATCAGGAAACCCGGAATCCGGAGTGCGGCCAGCAAGGAGCCGCCGCTCTTGTGGGGTTCGTGGTGCGCGATACGGCTGGCGAGCAGTGTCTTCTCCGACGGGGTCAACCAATGGGCATCTTCGATGCGGTCCTTGAGCACGGTCAGCACCAACAAGCCAAGGCCGATGCAAGGAACGCCACCGAGCAGAAACAGCCAATGCCAGCCGCGCATATCGAGGAAGCCATCAAGGTGTTGCAGCACCAACCCGGAGAACGGTGCGCCAACCAGCCCGGCAAACGCCGACGCGAGAAACAGCATCGAGGTGATGCGCCCCCGATAATGCTGCGGGAACCACAGCGTCAGGTAATACAACACGCCCGGAGCAAAACCCGCCTCCATCGCACCGATCACGAAACGCAGGGCGTAGAACTGCCATTCGCTGTTGACGAAGACCATGGCCGCCGTCGCGAGCCCCCACGACATCATGATCCGGGCGATCCAGCGCCGGGCACCCACCTTGTAAAGCATCATGTTGCTCGGCACTTCAAAGATCACATAACCGACTACAAACAGCCCGGCGCCGAGGCCGTAAGCGGTATCGCTCAGGCTCAGGTCGGCCTGCAACTGGAACTTGGCGAAGCTGATGTTGATGCGGTCGAAAAATGCGAACAGGTAGCAGACCATGATCAGCGGCATCAGTCGCCAGGCGACTTTGCGGACCAGGGCTTTTTCGGCGTCGTGACTAACGGACGGGCTCACGCCCGCCTCCAGAACATTGAGGCTCATCGTGGTTTCTCCAGGCAGACGTCCCGTGGGCGTCCGATTGTTTTTGTTGTCTGGTTCGTTGCGGCTTTTTTAGGAGTTTGTTCGGTGGGTTCAGGACGGTGTCGGGTGCAGGTCGCAGTTACGTCCGGCCTTGGCGAGCTGCCCGGGCACTTCATGGCCCAGCAATGCGGGTAAGCCTCGCGACAATCGCAGCAACAACGGCAAGTCGATGCCGGTGTGAATGCCGACTTCATCGCACAGGTTGACCAAATCTTCGGTGCAGATATTGCCCGAGGCACCCGGTGCAAACGGGCAACCGCCAAGACCACCGAGGGCTGCGTCAAAGCGCCGGGCTCCGGCCTCGTAAGCTGCCAGTACATTGCACAGGCCGAGGCCGCGCGTGTTGTGGAAATGCAGGGTCAGATCAGCCGGTGAAACCCGTTGCAACACCCGTCGCACCACACGGTCGACCTGGCGTGGATTGGCCATGCCGGTGGTGTCGGCCAGGGTAATGCCCGTAATGCCGAGCTCCTGATAAGCCTCGACAATCTGCAGCACGCGGTCCTCATCGATCTTGCCTTCGAACGGGCAACCGAAAGTCGTGGCGATGCTGCCGTTGAGCCGCACCGGCGTGCCGCGAACGAACTCGACGATCTCGCCGAACGCAGCCAATGACGCCTCGCAGCGCATCCGCATGTTTGCCAGGTTATGGGTCTGGCTGGCGGACATCACCAGGTTCAGCTCGTCAGCCCCCGAGTCCAGTGCTCGTTGTGCGCCTTTGAGGTTAGGGATCAACGCGACATAGATCACGCCCGGCTGTCGGGCGATGCCCTTGAACACTGGCTCGCCATCGCGCAGCGCCGGAATCGCCTTGGGCGACACGAACGAACCGGCTTCGATGCGGCTGAAACCCGCCAGCGACAACTGATCGATCAACGCAATCTTGTCGGCGGTTTCGACCCAGGTAGGCTCGATCTGCAAGCCGTCACGCGGGGAAACCTCCTGAACGATCAGCGTCTGGGAATAATCAGTGATCATTGCACCACCCCTTCAGCTTTCAACCGTTCGATGTCCTGGTCAGTCAGGCCCAGCCCCGCGAGGATGCCGTCGGTGTGCTGACCCAGACTCGGCCCCGACCAGTTCACGCCACCGGGGGTTTCGGACATTTTCGGAACGATGCCCGGCATCTTCACCGAGGCACCACCCGGCAGTTCGGCGTTGAGCAGCATGCCCCGCGCTTGATAGTGAGGATCGGCAACGATGTCGGCCACCGAATAGATGCGCCCGGCCGGGACTTCGGCAGCTTCCAGAGCCGCCAACACCTCATCGATGGGCAGGCTGCTGGTCCAGTGAGTAATGGCTGCGTCGAGCACATTACTTTTGGCGGCGCGGCCATCGTTATGCGCAAACTCCGGCGCTTCGGCCAGGTCGGCCCGGCCAATCACCGCCATCAGACGCTTGTAGATCGGGTCGCTGTTGCCGGCGATCACCACGTAGGCACCGTCGGCAGTCAGGTAGGTATTGGACGGCGCAATACCCGGTAACGCCCCGCCGCTGCGCTCACGCACATGACCGAGCATGTCGTATTCCGGCACCAGGCTTTCCATGACGTTGAACACGCTTTCGGCCAACGACACATCGACCACTTGCCCGCCGCCCTGCCCGGTCTTGACCCGCAGCAGCGACATCAAGGCACCGATGACCGCGTGCAGCGAAGCCAGGGAATCACCCAGACTCACCCCCACTCGGGCCGGCGGCGAACCGGGAGTACCGGTGGTATAGCGAATCCCGCCCATCGCCTCGCCGATCGCCCCGAAACCCGGACGATCACGGTACGGGCCGGTCTGGCCGTAACCGGAAATGCGCACCAGCGTCAGGCTGGGATTGAGGGCATGCAACACGTCCCAGCCCAGGCCGAGTTTCTCCAGGGCGCCGGGGCGCAGGTTTTCAATCAGCACATCGGCGTCGCTCGCCAGTTGCTTGACCAGTTCAATGCCTTCAGGGGATTTCAGATTCAGCGCCAGGGACTTCTTGTTTCGCGATTGCAGGTACCACCACAACGAAGTGCCTTCGTGCAGCTTGCGCCATTTACGCAGGGGATCGCCCTGGCCCATGGCTTCGATCTTGATCACTTCGGCGCCGAACTCGGCCAGCATGCGCGCGGCAAACGGCGCGGCGATCAGCGTGCCGATCTCAATCACTTTGATTGCACTCAAGGGGGCAGTCATCGCGGGGGTACCTCTTGTTCTTGGAATATGCGCCAAGGCTAGAGGACCGAGTGGCATGGAATCCAACCTTCTGTTGGCAACGACCGTTCGCGAAACGCGAATGCTCGTCCATGCAATCGAGAACTGTCAGGTCTGGCCGCGCAAATGCTCAAACAACATCCGGCTCACCGGCGACAGCGCCACTTCATCGCGCACCACCAGAATCAACGCACGATCCGACCAGTCATCCGTCAGCGGCACCGCGTGCAACCCCAGCGCCCGGCCAAACAGTTCGTAGGCCTTTAGCGGCAGGATGCCGATGCCCATGTTGGCCTGAACCATCCGGCACATGGCGTCGAACCCCGGCACATGGATCCGCAACCTCAGCACCTTGCCGGCCTTGCGCGCGGCCGCATGGGTGCGCATGTTGATGGAACTGGCCGAATGCAGACCGACGTAATCGCTGTCCAGCGTGTCGGCAAAAGCCAAGGCCGAACGACTCGCCAGCGGATGATCGGCCGGCATCAGCACGACCAGTTTGTCCTGGCGATATACAACGCTGTGCAGCCCCTTGACGTCGCTGTCGCTGGAGCAGATCCCGAGGTCCGCCACGCCATCGAGCACGCCTTGAATCACCCCGCTGCTGGGGCGCTCTTCGAGGTCGGTCTTGACCTGCGGATGGCGCGCGGAAAAGTCCCGCAGGTCTTCGGGCAGGAATTGAATGATCGCCGACAGGTTGGCGAGCATCCGCACATAACCGCGCACACCATGGCTGTGTTCGCCCAGTTCGAGGCCCATTTTCTCGACGTTGAACAGCATCTGCCGGGCATGGTGCAGCAGGGTTTCACCGGCCGGTGTCAGCGTCATGCCCTTGGCCTGGCGTACGAACAGGCTGATGCCCAGCGCCTCCTCCAGCTCCATCAACCGCTTGCTGGCCGCCGACACCGCGATCGCTTCGCGGGCGGCGGCACGGGTCAAGGTGCCCTCTTCGTGAACGGCCACAAACAGCTGGAGAGTGATCAGGTCGAGACGGCGGATCAGGCTTTTTTGCAGCATGGCAGGGCTCGATGATTTCGGTTCGACTGAGTCGGCAGGATAGCCCGGATTCGATTCGTGCCCGCCATCCAATTACCCACAGCACCCCAGGGCATCGCCCTACAACTAATTCTCTTACAACTCTCAGTACTACCGGAAACAGCCGATTCAAAGCCCATCGGGACTCTCTGTAAAGTCTGGCAACACACACAAACTGCAACAAACCCACGGATAGATTCATTCAAGGAATGTCACTTACACATGAGCCAGATACCGTACACGGCGCACACCTTCACCAACTACCGCAAACTCGTTTCATTGGCTGACCATGATTGGGAGGCCGCCGAAACCGGAAAAATCGCGGGGCTCAACGTTGAGATAAAAAGTGCCAACCGCATGCTGGATCAGTACGGGAGAGCGTTTCATGATTTCTGTACGACGTCATACCTGGGGCTGGATCACCATCCCGATATTCTCGACGGCGCCATGACCACGCTGTGGGAAACCGGCACACTTCGCATCGCCAATTCCAGGAACCGCTGCAAGCTGGCGATTCTGGACCAATACGAAACCGAACTGTCCGAGTTGTTCGGCGCCAGTTGCCTGAGCACTCTGTCGTGCAGCGCGGCGAGTGCCGGGATCCTGCCACTGCTGGCCAGCGGCGTATTCACGGAAAATAGCCCTCCGGTGATGGCTTTCGACCGGTTGGCGCATTACTCGATGAGCCACCTCAAAGCCGCCTGTGCCGATGAAACGAAGGTCGTGACGTGCCCGCATAACGACATGGACTTCCTCGAGACGCTGTGTCAACAGCACACCAGGGTCGCGTATGTCGCCGACGGCGCCTACAGCATGGGCGGGGTTGCGGACATGGACAGCCTTTTGTATCTGAAGGACCGCTATGGGCTGTTTCTCTATCTGGACGACTCCCACGCGCTTTCCTCTGTAGGAACATTCGGCGCCGGTCTTGTACGTCCCAGGCTGCATACCCTGGATGATGACTGCCTCATCGTCGCCTCGCTGGCCAAGTCGTTCGGCGCCAGCGGCGGTCTGGTGATGCTGGGCAGTGAACGGCAGAAGAAGCTCATTGCGCGTTACGGCGGCCCCAGCAACTGGTCGCAAAGCCTGAACAGTGCAGCCATTGGCGCGGGCCGGGCATCCATCCAGCTACACCACACCCTGGAATTCGCCGAGCTGCAGGAAAAGCTTCAGGTTAATATCCGCCTCTTTGACAGCCTCATACGAACTGCACAACACAACAGCAACATGGCGATTCGACTGGTCAATTGCGGTGAGGCATCGCTGGCCAACCACATCGCCATTGAACTGGCCAATCACGGATTCTTCACCTCGGCAGTCTTTTTCCCGGTGGTTGCACAAGGCAAGGCAGCCATCAGAATCACCCTGCGCGCCGACATGGGGACGACGCTGATCCGCCATTTCTGTGGACTCATCACCGAGCTTTTACGTGCTCACGGCCGGGACATCGGCGGCTGAAAAAACAGGGAAGATTAAATGAAGAGCAGCACCACCCTCCTGATCACCTGCTGTACGGTTTTTCTCGCCCAATTGGGCATGAGCATTTATCTGTCGGCGCTGCCGGATATTGCCCGGGATCTGTCCGCAGATGCCTCACAGGTTTCATGGGGGTTGGCGGTGTATCTGATCGGCATGGCGCTGCCGATGCTGTTCTGGGGCAGCCTGGGCCAACGCATTGGCCGCAAGCCGGTATTGCTCGCGGCGCTCGGCCTCTATGGGCTGGGCAACCTGGCCCTGCCTCTGGGCCAGACACTTGAATCGTTCCTGGTTTTTCGCCTGATTCAGGGGATTGGCGCCAGCGGGATTTCAGTCATGGCCCGGGTGCTGATCCGCGACAGTTTTCGCGGCGATCTGCTGGCCAAGGCGTTGTCCTGGATATCGATTTCCTTTGTGGTGGCGCTGGGTATCGGTCAATACCTGGGGTCGATCATCCAGGTGACACTGGGCTGGTCAGCGATTTTCTACTTATTGGGTGGTGTGAGCCTGTTGATGGCGCTGGTGGTGGCGCGGGTCACGTTCCCGATGCTGGCAGAAGAGAACACACCATCATCCGCCTGGACGAGCTACGGGCACATTCTGCGGCATCGGGCCTTCCTGTTACCGGCCCTCGCCGGTGGCTTGGGGTATGGGGTGATTGTCGCGTTCAACACCGCTGCACCGCTGATTCTGCAAGGCGCCTTCAAGTGGTCGGCAGTGGAATACGGCTTGTTGGGCTGGCCCATCAGCGCGGCGTACTTTCTCGGGGCCGTGGCGGTCAATCGCTTCGTACTGCATACCGGTCAGCAATGGCTGATGACGGCGGGCGTCGGGCTGATACTGGCCGGCAGCGCAGTCATGTTGCTGGGTAGCCTCGCAGGCACGTCTATCGCGCTGCTGTTCTGGTTGCCCTATTGTTTTGCAGTATTCGGCCAATCGCTGATTTACCCAATCAGCTTGTCCCTGGCCAACCACGGTTCCCCGGTCGGCGGTGCTTATGCGATGGCGTTGAGCGGTTTCATTCATCAACTGATGGCCGCCGTTATCGGCGGTATCGCCAGCCTGATAGCCAGCCAGCAGGCATGGCCTTTGTCGCTGTTATGCACCTTGCTGGCCTTGGGCGCGCTGCTTTGCGTAGTGCTCGCGCCCGGCCGTCGAACCGCTTAGAACGCGCTGCGGAAAATCTCCTCGATCTGCCGCTGATCCGCCGCCCGTGGGTTGGTCAGTCCACAGGCGTCTTTCAGGGCATTGCTGGCAAGGACCGGGATGTCATTGAGCCTGGCACCGAGCTCACGCAAACCGGCGGGAATGTCCACATCCCTGGCCAGGCTGCGGATCGCCGCGATCGCCGCCTGCGCGCCCTCTTCCGGACTGAGCCCGCGAATGTCGGCCCCCATCGCGTGGGCAACGTCGGTCAGGCGAGGGGCGCACACCAGCGCGTTGAAGCTCTGCACGTGAGGTAGCAGCACCGCGTTACACACACCATGGGGCAGGTCGTAGAACCCGCCTAACTGATGGGCCATCGCGTGAACGTAGCCAAGGGACGCATTGTTGAACGCCATGCCCGCCATAAATTGCGCGTAGGCCATGTTTTCCCGCGCGATCATGTCACTGCCGTCCTGCACGGCCTGGCGCAGGTTGTCGCTGATCAATGTGATGGCTTTCAGCGCACAGGCATCGGTAATCGGGTTGGCTGCCGTGGAGACGTAGGCTTCGACGGCATGGGTCAACGCGTCCATGCCGGTGGCGGCGGTCAGGCCCTTGGGCATGGCGACCATCAGTTCTGGGTCGTTGACTGACAGCAGCGGCGTAACGTTGCGGTCTACGATGGCCATTTTTACGTGGCGCGATTCATCCGTGATGATGCAAAAACGGGTCATCTCGCTGGCAGTGCCGGCGGTGGTGTTGATCGCGATCAACGGTAGCTGGGGTTTGGCCGACCGATCGACACCTTCGTAGTCACGGATCGTCCCACCGTTTGTAGCGCACAAGGCGATACCCTTGGCGCAGTCGTGAGGCGAACCGCCGCCCAGAGACACCACGAAATCACAGCGACTTTCCTTGAGCAGGCCCAGGCCGCGCTCGACGTTGGCGATGCTCGGATTCGGCTTGGCGCCGTCGAAAATCACCGAGTCGATGTCCTGCAACGCCAGTTTCTCGGCAATCCTCGATGCCACGCCAGCCTTGGCCAGCCCGGCGTCAGTGACGATCAGTGCCTTGCGAAAACCATACTTGCCAATGGCGTCCATGGCTTCGTCGAGGCAACCGGTGCCCATGATGTTCACGGCGGGGATGAAAAACGTACTGCTCATGCGCGAGTCTCCTGGCTGAAACCGAATCGGCAATACCGATTCGGCGGGTGCGCACAGGGTCGACCGATCAGTCACGCGGTATGTTGATCTGGCTCAACGCCCGGGCGTGATAAAGTCGCCGTCCATCAGACCTTTTGCTTCGAGACGACAAACGCAATGACCGATTTCCAGGATGTCGATGCCCAACTTGAAGACTGGAACGCCTTGCGCACCACCGCCTCATTCGGCGGCCTGCTGGTGGGTAACGGCGCCAGCCGCGCCGTGTGGGACGACTTCGGCTACGACTCGCTGTTCGAAAATGCCCGCACCGTCGAAGAAAAACCGCTGAGCCAGTCCGAGCTGAGCGTGTTCGACGCGATGCAGACGCGCAGTTTCGAGCAGGTTCTCGGCGCGCTGAAAACCACCAGCCGGGTCAACAAGGCCCTGGCCGTCAGCTCTGCGGCACCGCGCAATCGCTACTACGCGATCAAGGAAGCGCTGATCAACACCGTGCACGCGGTGCACATCCCGTGGCGACTGGTGAAGCCTTCGACGCTGGCGACGATCAATCAGGAACTGGGCAGCTATCGAACGGTGTTCACCACCAACTACGACTTGCTCAGCTATTGGGCGATCCAGCATCGGCCGGACGTCGTGACCGACCTGTTCCAGGGTGCCGAACCCGGCTTCGATCTGAGTGCCAGCGCCACCGACAAACCGCGTTTGCTGTACCTGCACGGCGGCCTGCATCTGGTGCGCAATCAGGACGGCACGGCGCGCAAACTGATGTCGACCGAAGGGACGTTGCTCGGCAATTTCGCGATCAACAATACGATCAAGACCCTCGACGACGTGCCGCTGTTCGTCAACGAAGGCCCGGCGCAAGACAAACTCAAGACCATTCGCAGTTCGGATTACCTGTCGTTCTGCTACGACCAGTTACTCGGCCACGGTGACGGGTTGTGCATCTTCGGGCATGCCCTTGGCGAGCAGGACAGTCACATCGCTCATGCACTGCGACAGGCGAAGCCGAAGGTGGTAGCGATCTCGATTTACCCGCGCAGCAAGGCGTTCATCCAGCATCAAAAGCGGCATTACGCGAAGGTGTTCGAGGGGACGGGTGTGGCGTTGCGTTTTTTTGATTCGAAGACGCATGCGCTCGGTAACCCTAAGCTGACCGTGCCGGTCGAGGTCTGACCTGTGGCGAGGGGGCTTGCCCCCTCGCCACAAAAGCCCGATAACCTCATTCCTCGCTGCTATGCACCACCACCAACAACTGCGCCTGCACCTCGCCCACTGACCTGAGGCGATGCGGTTTCTGCGCGTTGAAGTGCAGCGCATCCCCACGATTGAGCAGCACCCGCTCGTTCATGAAGTCCACTTCCACCTGCCCTTCATGGACGAACAGAAACTCTTCCCCCAGGTGTTCCTTGAAGGTTTTGTCGGTGAACTCGCTCGGCGGGTAAATGATGAACGGCAACAGGCTGCGCTCACTGACCTGATGGGCCAACACCGCATAACCCGGGCTCTGGTCGTTGGCGGCCAGGGACTGGCGTTCGTCGTTGCGCACCAGGCTGTAGCTGTCGAGGCTGACGTTGTCTTCGGAAAACAATTCCTCGACCTTCACGTTCAGCGCCCTGGCCAGTTTCAGCGCGGCGGCGATCGACGGGGTATTCAACCCGCGCTCGACTTTCGACAGATAGCTCTTGGTCATGCCGGATTTTTCGGCCAGGGCCTCCAGCGTCACGCCAAGTTTTTTTCTCAATAATTTCAAACGGATAGACATGTAGAGCGATTAACCCATCAAGGAGGCAACGATTTATCCTTGCCAATGACACAAAGTGTCATATAGCCTCTTTAGTGTCATTTGCATGCCCCACCCAAAGGACACCGATATGGCCAAGACATTAGCACTACCCAAAGAGCAACTGGTCAAGCAAGCGCTGACACAGATGCAAAACACCCTGGCGGATAATACGTGGACCGACCGGCAAAAGCTGGCCCTGACCTGCCGCATTCTCTTCGAAAACGGCCACGACTCCGGCCTGGCCGGGCAAATCACCGCTCGCGGCCCGCAACCGGGCACCTATTACACCCAGCAACTGGGCCTGGGTTTCGACGAGATCACTTCAGGCAATCTGTTGCTGGTCAACGAAGACCTGGAAGTGCTTGAAGGCCACGGCATGCCCAACCCGGCCAACCGCTTCCATAGCTGGGTGTACCGCGCCCGGCCGGACGTGAACTGCATCATTCACACGCACCCGACTCACGTCGCGGCGCTGTCGATGCTGGAAGTACCGCTGCAGATTTCCCACATGGACCTCTGCCCGCTCTACGACGACTGCGCGTTTCTCGAAGGCTGGCCGGGGGTGCCCGTGGGCAATGAAGAAGGCGAACTGATTGCCGGGGCCTTGGGCGACAAGCGGGCGATCCTGCTTTCCCACCATGGCCAGTTGTCCACCGGCGCGACCATCGAAGAGGCCTGTGTCATTGCGCAACTGATCGAACGCGCAGCGAAGTTGCAGTTGCTGGCCATGGCCGCCGGTGCAATCAAACCGATTCTTCCCGAGCTGGGCCGTGAAGCCCACGACTGGATATCCAAGCCCAAGCGCCACGCTGCCGCATTCAACTACTACGCCCGGCAGAACCTGCGCCAACACGCCGATTGCCTGCACTGACCCCACTCATTCTTGAAAGGAGAGACGCCATGTCGACCGTAAACATTCACGGCATCATCGGCTACACCATCACCCCGTTCACCGCCCAGGGCGAAGGCGTTGATCTCGACGCGCTCGGGCGTTCCATCGACCGCCTGATCGACAGCGGTGTCCACGCCATCGCCCCATTGGGCAGCACCGGCGAAGGCGCTTACCTGAGCGACGCGGAATGGGATCAAGTCAGCGAATTCAGCATCCGCCACGTCGCCAAACGCGTCCCGACCATCGTCAGCGTGTCCGACCTGACCACCGCCAAAGCCGTGCGCCGCGCGCGTTTCGCCGAGGCCCACGGCGCCGATGTGGTGATGGTGCTGCCGGCCTCGTACTGGAAACTCAGCGAGGCGGAAATCCTCGCCCACTACCGCGCCATCGGCGAGAGCATCGGCGTGCCGATCATGCTCTACAACAACCCGGCCACCAGCGGCACCGACATGTCGGTGGAGTTGATCCTGCGGATTTTCAACGCGGTCGACAACGTCACTATGGTCAAGGAAAGCACCGGCGATATTCAGCGCATGCACAAACTGCAACTGCTGGGCGAAGGCCGGGTGCCGTTCTATAACGGCTGCAATCCCTTGGCACTGGAAGCGTTCGCGGCCGGCGCCAAAGGCTGGTGCACAGCGGCGCCGAACCTGATCCCGCAGCTCAATCTCGACTTGTACGAAGCGGTATTGGCCAATGATCTGAGCAAGGCTCGCGAACTGTTCTACCGCCAGTTGCCGTTGTTGGACTTCATCCTCAAGGGCGGTTTGCCGGCGACCATCAAGGCTGGTTTGCGCCTGGTCGGGCTGGAAGCGGGCGACCCGCGGTTGCCGGTGTTTGCACTCGGCGAGACTGGCCGCAGTCAGTTGCAGGGTTTGTTGAACGCGTTGCGCTGATCGTCGGGAACACACAAAACCACTGCGGGAGCGAGCCGTCAGGCTCGCTCCCGCAGTGGGTATGCGGTGTGTTTAAAACACCGGCAAGGTCTTGTCCTTGATCACCGTGGTCGGACCGTTGGCCTTGACGCTGGCGATGCCTTTTTCCCTCGCGGCATCGGATGAATAAGACTCGCTGCTGCCAATGATCTCGTGGTTACCGGCCTTCAGATTGAAGTAAGGATGGCCATCCTTGGTGGCTTTTTTCTCGTAGCGTTCGTCCAGCGGGCTATTGGCCTGGACCGAGGCGATTCCGCTATCGACCGCACCGCGCGTGGTATACAGCTCACTGACCAGAATGGTTTCGGCGTTGGCCGCTTTCAACACAAACTTGAACTGACCATTGCTGGTTTTGCTCACTTCGTACCATCCAGACATGCTTGTTCTCCTTGGCGATTGAGAGGTTTCGCGCTTCAGAGTAAAGACCAAGCCAGGTTTTCTGTCGCCGGTAAGGTCCAAACAAAACCGCCCTACTTCACCACCGTCCGCACCACCGACAACTCAGGTGCCTGCACCCGGCGCTGGCTCAAATAGCGCATGCAACTGACCCGCAAGAACGAGGCGAAATTCACCACCTCGCCGCGGTAGTCCATCACCTCTTCATACAGTTTGGCGATCAACTGATTGGTGGTCATGCCGTCGACCTCGGCGATTTCGCTGAGGATGTCCCAGAACTGGTTCTCCAGCCGCAGGGTGGTCACCACCCCGCAGATGCGCAGCGAGCGGGAGCGCGATTCGTAGAGAATCGGATCGGCCTTGACGTAGAGCTCGCACATGGACAGGTCCCTCGTTAAAGCGTGATTTTAGTGCCCAGCAACCCGAGGAAACCGGCCAGCCAGCTCGGGTGCGCCGGCCAGGCCGGGGCTGTGGCCAGATTGCCTTGAACGTGGCCTTCCGTCACCGGGATATCGATGTACGTGCCGCCAGCCAGGCGCACTTCCGGGGCACAGGCCGGGTAGGCGCTGCATTCGCGACCTTCAAGAATGCCGGCAGCGGCCAGCAATTGCGCGCCGTGACACACGGCCGCGATCGGTTTGCCAGCCTTGTCGAACGCTTGCACCAGCGCCAGGACTTTTTCGTTCAGGCGCAGGTACTCCGGCGCACGACCGCCCGGGATCAGCAGCGCGTCGTAGTCCGCCGCATCGACCTTGGTGAAATCAAAGTTCAGGGCAAACAGATGACCGGGTTTTTCGCTGTAGGTCTGGTCGCCTTCGAAGTCATGAATCGCCGTGCGCACGGTCTGGCCGGCGGTTTTGTCCGGGCAAACGGCATGCACCGTGTGGCCGACCATCAGCAGCGCCTGGAAGGGCACCATCACTTCGTAGTCTTCGACGTAATCGCCAACCAGCATCAGGATTTTTTTAGCAGCCATGGGGAGGACTCCTCTGGAAAATGCGTGGGCCTGCAGGAGTATTCAAGGTAGTCCTTATCCGGCGGGTCGGGTAATAACCGACTACTACGGACGATATGAACTGGATTGGCTTTTTGTGGCGAGGGAGCTTGCTCCCGCTGGGGCGCGAAGCGGCCCTACCGGCTTCGTCAATCAATCGATGGTCTCTGGTTTTGCGACTGCTGCGCAGCCGAACGGGACGGTGCGGCGATCCGACAAGCTCCCTCGCCACAGGGACCGCGCTTAACTGTACGGATAACTCTGCACCCAGCTGTAACAGCGGAAAGCCTCAGGTTTATGGCTAGATAAAGAAACTTCCCGCCACCCTGAATTCTGGTCATCCATCATGTCCTCGCGCGAAAACACCGGCATGGCCCTCGGCCTGCTCGGCGTCGTTATCTTCAGCCTGACCCTGCCCTTCACACGGATCGTCGTGCAGGAACTCCATCCGCTGCTCAATGGCCTTGGCCGGGCGCTGTTCGCGGCGATTCCGGCTGCGCTGTTATTGCTGTGGCGCCGGGAAAAATGGCCCACCTGGAAACAGGTCAAAGGCCTGACACTGGTTATCGCGGGGGTCATCCTCGGCTTCCCGGTGCTGTCGGCCTGGGCCATGCAGACACTGCCCGCCTCCCACGGCGCACTGGTCAACGGTTTGCAACCGCTGTGCGTGGCGCTGTATGCCGCGTGGCTGTCCCATGAGCGTCCGTCGAAAGCCTTCTGGGCCTGCGCCGCGCTGGGCAGTGCGCTGGTGCTCGGCTATGCGCTGATCAGCGGAGCCGGCAGTATTCAGGCCGGTGACTTGCTGATGCTCGGGGCGATTGCCGTGGGTGGGTTGGGCTATGCCGAAGGCGGCCGGTTGGCCAGGGAGATGGGCGGCTGGCAGGTGATCTGCTGGGCGTTGGTGCTGTCGACGCCGTTGCTGATTGGGCCGGTGTTGTACCTGGCGCTGCAACATCAGGGCGAGATTTCGGCCAGGACCTGGTGGGCCTTCGGTTATGTCTCGCTGTTTTCGCAGTTCATCGGCTTCTTTGCCTGGTACGCCGGGCTGGCCATGGGCGGCATCGCCCGGGTCAGTCAGATCCAGTTGCTGCAGATCTTCTTCACCATCGCGTTTTCGGCGTTGTTCTTCGGTGAGCACGTCGAGCCGATTACCTGGCTGTTTGCGGCCGGGGTGATCGTGACGGTGATGCTCGGGCGCAAGACCGCAGTGCGCCCGGCGCAACCGGGCACGTTACCGGCGGGGGTTCAGCTCAAGCCTTAGCGACCAGGAACCCGTCAGCCCGCAGCAGGGTTTCCAGGCAATGTTCGCTGATGTGGTAGAAATCCTTCAGC
Source organism: Pseudomonas sp. 05N433 (assembly GCF_056396925.1). Lineage (NCBI taxonomy): Bacteria > Pseudomonadati > Pseudomonadota > Gammaproteobacteria > Pseudomonadales > Pseudomonadaceae > Pseudomonas > Pseudomonas sp. 05N433. The sequence goes on from NZ_JBFTML010000009.1 coordinate 215,831, forward strand.
TCCTGAATCTTCACCAACAGCTGAGCCGGGTCCACCGGCTCGGCGCGTTTGACCGCCAGAATCATCTTGTTCTTGTTGGTGTGGTCCAGTGAGATGAACTCGAACACCTTGGTCTCGTAGCCGCAGGCTTCCAGGAACAACGCACGCAAACTGTCGGTGACCATTTCCGCCTGCTGGCCCAGGTGCAGGCCGTATTGCAGCATCGGCTTGAGCAGCGCCGGGCTCTGGATCTGCAGGCGGATCTGCTTGTGGCAGCACGGCGAGCACATGATGATCGCAGCGCCGGAACGGATGCCGGTATGAATCGCATAGTCGGTGGCGATGTCGCAGGCATGCAACGCGATCATCACGTCCAGCTCGCTCGGCGCCACGCTGCGCACGTCACCGCATTTGAACACCAGCCCCGGATGTTCCAGCTTCGCCGCCGCGCTGTTGCACAGCTTGACCATGTCTTCACGCAGCTCGACACCGGTCACCTCGCCCTCGGCTTTCAGGGTGTTGCGCAGGTAGTCATGGATCGCGAACGTCAGGTAACCCTTGCCCGAGCCGAAATCCGCCACCCGCACCGGTTTGTCCAGCGCCAGCGGCGAGGAGGTCAGCGCATGGCTGAAGACTTCGATGAACTTGTTGATCTGCTTCCACTTGCGCGACATCGCCGGGATCAGCTCATGCTGGGCGTTGGTCACGCCGAGGTCTTTGAGGAACGGCCGGTTCAGGTCGAGGAAGCGGTTCTTCTCGCGGTTGTGCTCGGCGGACGGCACTTCACGCAATTGCTGAGGTTTGCTCTTGAACAGCGAAGATTTGCCCTTTTTGCTGTATTCGAGCTGGGCTTCGTCGGTCAGTGACAGTAAATGCGCATTTTTGAACGATGCCGGCAACAGCGCGGCAATGGTCGCCACACCTTCGGCAATCGGCAGGTTCTTGGTGATGTCGCGGGTCTTGTAGCGGTAGACGAAGGACAGGCACGGCTGATCCTTGACCGTCAGCTGCTTGATGATCAACCGCTGCAAGTCCGCTTCGCCACCAACGTACTTGGCCAGCACCAGTTTGATGAAGGCATTGGCGTCCAGGCTGGTTTGCAGCAGGTCGATGAACTGGGCGTGGTGATCCGGCGCGAGGCTGGCGGGAGTGGCGGTGACAGACATGGAAAAAACGGCCTCGGGCGGTGCGAATCGGGGAATGGCGGGTATTTTAGGGGGGATGGCCGTTCGGGACACGCAGTTATTTACCAAATGGTGCGAATCCCGAGGCAAGTAAGTTTCCTGTGGCGAGGGGGCTTGCCCCCGTTGGGCTGCGCAGCGGCCCCCTAGTTTCTTCAGTCACACCCAGTTCTCTGGTTTTACGACTGCTTCGCAGCCGAACGGGAGCAAGCCCCCTCGCCACAAAAGCTACCGAAGGCTGCGATCTTTTTAGCTCAACACCACCAACCGATTCGGCAATTCATTGCGCACCTGGGTCACCGGCACGTGCACCTTGAGCAACTCGCCGCACGCCTCGATGCACGTCACAAACCCCTGCAACGTCTGCCCCTGCTTCACCTGCTGGGTAAACGTCGCCACAATCGCGTCCCAATTCTTGTTGTCCAGCCGTTTGGAAATCCCTTCATCCACCAGAATTTCCACGTAACGCTCGGCCTCGGAGACAAAAATCAGCATGCCGGTGCCGCCCACGGTGTGGTGCAGGTTCTGCTCCAGGAACTGCCGACGCGCCAGGTTCGACGCACGCCAGTGACGGACCGAGCGCGGGATCAGGCGCGTGGTGACTTTCGGAATCCGGAACACCAGGCACAACACGATGAAGCTGACCCATTGCACCAGCAACAGACTGTGCATGGTCAGCCAACCGGTCAGGTAATGCACGATACCCGGCACCACCAGCGCCAACAGGCTGGCCCAGAGCAGCGGGATATACGCATAGTCGTCGGCGCGGGCCGCGAGCACTGTCACCAGTTCGGCGTCGGTGTCGCGCTCGACCCGGGCAATCGCCTCGGCGACTTTGCGTTGTTCGTGTTCAGTCAGTAATGCCATGTTTATGAATGCCTGCTCGCTATTGTTGTTGTGTTTCCCGCCGTGTCATCACCAGCCGCCCGACGAACCACCGCCGCCGAAACTGCCCCCGCCGCCACTGAAGCCCCCGCCACCGCCGCCAAAACCCCCGCCACCGAAACCACCCCGGCCTCTACCCCCTCCACTTGGCAGAATACCGAACATCTGGCCGACGAAGATCGTCAGGATAAACAGCAGCACCAGGAACACGAATATTCCCGGATGCCGCGCAACGAAATCGCTCTCCTGATTGCCACGCGGCTCATACACCGTCGACGGCTCGTTCAGCGGATTGCCCCCCAGCACCACCAGCATCGCCGAAACGCCATCGCTGATGCCCTTGCTGAAATTGCCGGCCTTGAACGCCGGCGTGATCACCTGATTGATGATCACCGAACTCTGCGCATCGGTCAGGCGATCTTCCAGGCCATAACCGACTTCGATCCGCAATTTTCGCTCGGCACGCGCGACAATCAGCAGCGCGCCGTTGTTCTTGTCCTTCTGGCCAATGCCCCAGTAGCGTCCCAGTTGATAACCGAAATCCGCGATGTCGGCGCCCTGCAGGTCCGGCAACGTGACCACCACCAACTGCTCGCCGGTGGACTTCTCGTGGGCATTAAGCTGCTGAACCAGCTGCTCGCGCACCGCTGGCTCGATCATTTGGGCGTTGTCCACCACCCGTCCGGTCAGTTCCGGAAACTTCAACCCGGCCTGGGCCGTCAGGGCAAAGACCCAGAACAACAGCATCAGGCCCACTTTCATCACGCGCATTGGCAACCTCTTCCTTGGTGGCACTTCAAACCCGGTCCGGCGCCTACTGGAACTTCACTTCAGGCGCTTTTTCGGCACCGGGGCTGGTGGCCTCGAAAGTTTCGCGGATCGGCAAGTCGCTGTACAACACGGAGTGCCACAAGCGACCGGGGAAGGTACGAAGCTCGGTATTGTACTTCTGCACCGCGAGGATGAAGTCGCGACGCGCCACGGCGATGCGGTTCTCGGTGCCTTCAAGTTGCGATTGCAGCGCCAGGAAGTTCTGGTTGGCCTTGAGGTCCGGATAACGCTCGGACACCACCATCAACCGACTCAGCGCGCCGGTCAGCTGATCCTGCGCCTGCTGGAACTGTTTGAGTTTTTCCGGATTGTCCAGCGTGCTGGCATCCACCTGGATCGACGTCGCCTTGGCCCGGGCTTCGACCACCGCGGTCAGGGTTTCTTCCTCGTGTTTGGCATAGCCCTTGACGGTTTCCACCAGGTTGGGGATCAGGTCGGCGCGGCGCTGGTACTGGTTCTGCACCTGGCCCCAGGCGGCCTTGGCCTGCTCGTCGAGGGTCGGGATCGTGTTGATGCCGCAACCGGCCAGCAGAGCGGTCAGCAACATCAAGGCTGCAACCTGCAGGCTCGACCGATAGGGGTGTCGTACATTCATCTGGTTGATGCTCCCTTGCACATTGCGTTGATAAAACAACCGGCGAACTTTGACCCCGGCTCTTGGGGCATAATCTGCGCCGCTACTGGATTGCATCGAGCCAATGGGCTAAAAGATGCCCAGCGAAAAAGCAGTAAGAAGTGTGCTGCATTTTTCTGAGTAATACCCAAACAACAATAGTCGCTCCCCAAATTTTGGCTGACCGGCGCGTATTCACTGCCGCTTGGGCCTTTTGAGAAGAACATTCATGAAGAAGCTGTGTTTGCTGGGCCTGTTCGTCAGCCTGGCCAGTCATACCGTATTGGCCGCCACGACGCCCGCACCGATAGAGAACAAGGACGCCTTCATCAGCCATCTGATGAAACAAATGACCCTCGATGAAAAAATCGGCCAGTTGCGCCTGATCAGCATCGGCCCGGAAATGCCTCGGGAGCTGATCCGCAAGGAAATCGCGGCCGGTAATATCGGTGGCACCTTCAACTCGATCACCCGCGCCGAAAACCGTCCGATGCAGGACGCGGCCATGCGCAGCCGGTTGAAGATCCCGATGTTCTTCGCCTATGACGTGATCCACGGCCACCGCACGATTTTCCCGATTCCTCTGGCCCTGGCCTCGAGCTGGGACATGGACGCCATTGGCCGGTCCGGGCGCATCGCCGCCCAGGAAGCCGCGGCTGACAGCCTCGACATCACTTTCGCGCCGATGGTCGATATCTCCCGCGACCCACGCTGGGGCCGCACCTCCGAAGGCTTCGGCGAAGACACTTACCTGGTTTCGCGAATTGCCGGTGTGATGGTCAAGGCCTTGCAGGGCAGCGGTGCGAACGCGGCTGACAGCATCATGGCCAGCGTCAAGCATTTTGCCTTGTACGGCGCGGTCGAGGGCGGTCGCGACTACAACGTCGTCGACATGAGCCCGGTCAAGATGTACCAGGATTACCTGCCGCCCTACCGCGCCGCCATCGACGCCGGTGCCGGCGGGGTGATGGTTGCGCTGAACTCGATCAACGGCGTACCGGCCACCGCCAACACCTGGCTGATGAACGACCTGCTGCGCAAGGAATGGGGCTTCAAGGGCCTGGCAGTCAGCGACCACGGGGCGATTTTCGAGCTGATCAAACACGGCGTCGCCCGCGACGGTCGTGAAGCGGCGAAGCTGGCGATCAAGGCCGGCATCGACATGAGCATGAACGACACGCTCTACGGCAAAGAGCTGCCGGGACTGCTCAAATCCGGCGAGATCGAACAGAAAGACATCGACAACGCCGTGCGCGAAGTGCTCGCCGCCAAGTACGACATGGGTCTGTTCAAAGACCCGTACCTGCGCATCGGCAAGGCCGAGGATGACCCGGCCGACACCTACGCCGAAAGCCGCCTGCACCGCGCCGAGGCCCGTGATGTCGCGCGCCGCAGCCTGGTGTTGCTGAAGAACCAGGGCGATACCCTGCCCCTGAAGAAAACCGCGAAAATCGCCCTGGTCGGCCCTTTGGCGAAAGCACCGATCGACATGATGGGCAGTTGGGCTGCCGCCGGTAAACCTGCGCAATCGGTCACCCTGTTCGACGGCATGACAAATGCCCTCGGCGCGCAGTCGACGCTGATCTACGCCCGTGGCGCGAACATCACCGACGACAAGAAAATCCTCGATTACCTGAACTTCCTCAACTTCGATGCCCCGGAAGTAGTGGACGATCCGCGCCCGGCCAACGTGTTGATCGACGAAGCGGTAAAAGCCGCCAAGGATGCTGATGTGGTAGTGGCTGCAGTTGGCGAATCCCGTGGCATGTCCCACGAATCGTCGAGCCGCACCGACCTGAACATCCCAGGCAACCAGCGCGAGCTGATCAGGGCGTTGAAAGCCACCGGCAAACCGCTGGTGCTGGTGTTGATGAATGGCCGTCCGCTGTCGATTCTCGAAGAGAAAGAGCAGGCTGACGCGATTCTGGAAACCTGGTTCAGCGGCACCGAAGGCGGTAACGCCATCGCTGACGTGCTGTTCGGCGACTACAACCCGTCGGGCAAGCTGCCGATCACCGTTCCGCGCTCGGTGGGTCAGATTCCGACCTACTACAACCACCTGAGCATTGGCCGGCCGTTCACTCCCGGCAAACCGGGCAACTACACCTCGCAGTATTTCGAAGACACCACCGGGCCACTGTTCCCGTTCGGCTTCGGCCTGAGCTACACCCAGTTCAGCCTGACCGACATGGCATTGTCGTCGACCACGCTGAACAAGACCGGCAAGCTCGACGCCAGCGTCGTGGTGAAGAACACCGGCAAGCGTGACGGCGAAACCGTGGTGCAGTTGTACATCCAGGACGTGACCGGCTCGATGATCCGCCCGGTCAAGGAACTGAAGAACTTCCAGAAAGTGCTGCTCAAGGCCGGCGAACAGAAAGTCGTGCACTTCACCATCACCGAGGATGACCTGAAGTTCTACAACGCCCAGCTCAAGTACGCCGCGGAACCGGGCAAGTTCAACGTGGAGATCGGCCTGGACTCACAGGACGTGACGCAGCAGAGCTTTGAGTTGCTGTAACCCCGCCTGAAAGCAAAAGATGATCGTTCCCACGCTCTGCGTGGGAACGATCTGAAAAAGTGTTCAGCCCCGCCGATCCAGCAGATTCACCACCACCCGATCCACCCATCCCCAAACCCTTTGCTTGACCCGCCGCCACAACGGTCGGCGCTTCCACGCCTCAAGACTGACTTCCTGGCTCAAGGCAAAGTCATTCTCGAAACTCGCCGCCACCGCTCGGGTCAGCCCCGGGTCCAGGGCTTCGAGGTTGGCCTCCAGATTGAAGCGCAGATTCCAGTGATCGAAATTACATGAGCCGATACTCACCCAATCGTCGATCAACACCATTTTCAGGTGCAGGAAACACGGCTGGTATTCGAAGATCTTCACCCCGGCCCTGAGCAGTCGCGGGTAGTAGCGATGCCCGGCGTAGCGCACCGACGGGTGATCAGTACGCGGCCCGGTCAGCAGCAGACGCACATCGACGCCGCGATTCGCCGCCCGGCGCAGCGAGCGGCGGACTTTCCAGGTTGGCAGGAAATAGGGCGTGGCCAGCCAGATTCGCTGCTTGCCGCTGTTCAGCGCGCGAATCAGCGATTGCAGAATGTCCCGGTGCTGGCGGGCGTCGGCATAAGCGACCCGGCCCATGCCCTCGCCCATCACCGGCACTCGCGGCAGGCGCGGTAGACCGAAGTGTGAAACGGGTTTCCAGGCACGCCGATAGCGGTTGGCGATCCATTGGCGGTCGAACAGCAATTGCCAGTCGATGACCAGGGGACCGGTGATTTCCACCATCACTTCGTGCCATTCGCAGGTGTCTTCGCCCGGCGACCAGAACTCATCGGTGACCCCGGTGCCACCAACGACCGCCAGGGATTGATCCACCAGCAGCAACTTGCGGTGATCGCGATAGAAGTTGCCCACCCAGCGTCGCCAGCTCAGCCGATTGTAAAAACGCAACTCGACCCCGGCGGCCATCAGGCGCTGACGCAAAGTCAGGGTGAAGGCCAGGCTGCCATAGTCATCGAACAGACAGCGTACCCGCACGCCACGCTCGGCCGCCTGGACCAGCGCCTGAACCATCGCCTCAGCGCAGGCCCCTGCCTCCACCAGGTACAGCTCCAGCTCGACTTGTTCTTCGGCGCGGGCAATCGCCACCAGCATGCGCGGGAAAAACTGCGGGCCGTCGATCAGCAGTTCGAAGCGATTGCCTTCGCGCCACGGAAAAATTGCACCACGCATGTCAGCGCGCCGTGAAAATCAGCACCGCACCCACCGGTACCGACAGACTGATGGCCGACAAACCGGCGAGCTTGCGCAAGCTTTCCAGGCCTGGGGCCAGGTCGAAATCTTCGGCGCTGATCACCAAAGGCTCGAGGGTCACTACTTGAAAGCGCCGGTCATCGAGACGGGTCGCCAGCAGTTCGGCGTTGTATTGGTGTTGCTTGCCATGCAGGTCGACGGTCACCGGCAAGCGCAGTTCCAGTTGCGCACCGGGCGCCAGGTCGTTGATTGGCCGCAAATCGATCTGTGTGGTGATCAGCGCTTCGGGAAACGTCTGGATCTGGAACAGTTCCTTGCGCATGCGTTCGTCACGCAGCGGAATACCGCTATTAACCGACTCCAGCTCGACTTCCACCTCGGCCAGCCCCTTGGGGTCGACCTTGCCATGCAGCACCAGAAAGCGCTGCACTTCGGAGATGTTGGCGTTTTTGGTGCTGACAAACGACAGCCGCGAGGACTCGCCGTCCAGATACCAATTGGCCTGGGCCGACACGGTGACACCGGCCAGCAGCAGGGAAGCGAGGGTTTTGTAGATGAACCGCTTGAACATAGAAACTCGGGGGCAGATAAACCTGAGCGAACCTTAACTGGCTTGAGGCAGGTTGCAAACTTTCTGTGACTTCGCCCCAATCTTTGTGGCGAGGGAGCTTGCTCCCGCTGGAGTGCGAAGCGCTCCCGAAATCAGACAATGAGTTCCTCCAATCAGATCTCCGCCGCTGGCATTACGACTGCTTCGCAGCCGAGCGGGAGCAAGCTCCCTCGCCACAACGAGTACGACCACGTCAGGGTTGCAGGTGGCAGCCCTGGCGCTCGCCGATCCACTGTGCGCTGTTGCTGCGCCCCAATCCGCCGACCGTTACCCGCTTGCTCGCGGCATCATCGACGAAACCGCTGGTGGGTAAATACTGCTTCACATAACCCTGGCAATACGCCGCCGGATTGTTCATCACATACCGGCACGAGCAGTATTCCTTGGCGGTGTAAGCACTGATGATGTCGGGAAAAGCCCACAGCGCCACGCGTTCCTGCCAGACCCAGCCGAGCACGGCGATCAGCAGCACCAGCAACAGCGTGCTGAACGGCCGACGGCGAATGAAACTGCGACGGCTCATGGCTGCACCTTCATGGCAAACGCCTTGAGCGCGAGTTTGAGCAGTTCGTTATGCCGGTAACTTCCATCGCGATCATCGCCGTAGCGGACGATCACCAGCTTTTCGCTGGGAATCACATACATCGCCTGGCCCCAATGGCCCAGCGCGGCGAAGGTGTCGACGGGCGCATCGGGCCAGGGTTGTGCTGCACCGTCCACCGCTCGATTGAGCCACCAATGCCCGCCAGGCACCGCTTCATCCTGGTTGGCTCGGTAGCGGGCGAACGGCTCACGGCTGAAGTCGACCCACGCCTTGGGCAGCAGCTGCCGCTCGCGCCAGCGACCGTCGCGCGCCATCAACAGGCCGACCCGTGCCAGGTCCCGGGCGGTGAGGTAGGCATAGGACGATGCGACAAATGTCCCCGTGGCATCCGCCTCCCAAACCGCGCCGCGAATGCCCAAGGGTTCGAACAATGCGGTCCACGGATAATCCGGATATCGGGCCGGGCCAACAATGGCTTTCAACGCGGCGGAAAGCAGATTGCTGTCGCCGCTGGAGTAGCGGAAGGCCTGACCGGGCCTGGCGTACGCGTCATGGTCGGCGGTAAACGCAGCCATGTCGCGATGACCTCGGGTGTAGAGCATCGCTACCACCGAGGACTTCAACGGTGCGTACTCATAGTCTTCCTGCCAATCCAGGCCCGAGGCCCAATGCAGCAAGTCGGCCATGGTCATGGCGGGGTGTTTTTCCAGCGCTGGATAGAACTGCACCGCCGGGTCCTGCAATTTGAACAGACCTTCGCCATAGGCCACGCCGAGCACCGTGGCCATCAGGCTTTTGCTGATCGACCAGGTCAGGTGCGGGGTGTCGGCACGGGTCGGGCCGGCGTAGCGCTCGTAGACGAGTTGGCCGTCATGGATCACCAGCAAGGCATCGGTGCGGATGCCCTCGCGGGTGGTGTCGTTGCAGAGTGGGAAAGCGTAGTTTTCCAGGGCTTGAACGGCCGGACCGGTGACTGTCGGGCCGGGCAACCATTGCTCGGCCGGCCAGTTTTCGGCCTGGGCCGTGAAGCTGAACAGCAGGATGGAAATCAGCGACAAGCCTTTGAACATGGAGGACGCTCGGAGGATGAACCTGCTGAGCCTAGTCGAGGTTGATGACAGTTTTGGGAGGCCCGTCACCCTAACGAAGATCCCGCCAACGCCTTGGCCAACCGCTTGCCCCGCGCCCCTGCCGCCAGATCCATCACGGCCTGATCGCGCTGCCACATCGCCGCCCACTGCGGCGGGCCGTCGGTCATGGCCTGATTCACTTCAGCCTTGAGCCCGTCGAACTGTGCAAACAAACCACCCAGCAACACATGCCCGGCCGGATTGTTCGGCGCCTGGCGGCTGACTTCCGCGCACCCGGCCAGCAGCGCCAGCAAACGCAGTTGCAAGGTGTGCGGCCAGTCGTTGTCCTGGCCGATGCCGAACAGCCACGCGGTCATCGCACTCAGCACATAAATGTCTTCCAGGGTACGGAACGGTTTGACGTAAGCATCCCAGCCATCCCCCGCCAGCAATTCGCACAGCGCGTTGTCGAGAAACAGCCGACCGTGGCTGATCTCGGGCATCAACGGCAACGGCGCGAGTTTCTCCAGACGCACGCCTGGTTCGCCGGGGTAAACCACCGCCAGACTCAGGCGCGGATCGCTGCCAGGCTCTTCGCTGCGAGCGGCGACCAGCAGCCAGTCGGCGGCATCGCCGGCGGTGACGAAATCCTTGCGTCCGCTCAGACGCAGATCCCGCAGCCGGGTCTGCATGTCCGCCACCCGCAAGCTGCGTTGCTCGGTCGCGCACAACGCACCGAGGCTCAGCGGCGCGCTCGGCCAGAGCATGCGCAGCGCCGCTTGATACCCCACCAGAAACGCCAACCCCGGAGTCGCCATCAGGCGTCCGCCGTTCACCGCCAATTCGAACGGGGTGACCGTGCCCAAGCGGTGCAACAAGGTCGCGAAGCCTTCGCCAAGGTCGGGGTCGGCGGGCAGGCGATCGCTGCGGTTCAACAGGGTTTGCCAGGGCATAAGAGGCTCCTTGTGGGCTGTCATATAAGCATCACCAAAGCTTCATGGCGATGACACCGGGGCTACATAGCCTGACTTTGCACAACACGGCTGCATAAAGAAAGTCGATCGGCTGCAACCCAAGACGGGTGGCCAGCCCGTACGGAGATTCGCAATGACTCAGATCGCCCGCATCAGCGACACCGGCAATGAACGCCGCCTGCAAGCCGAACGCCTGGTGGGCGCCGAGGCACTGCAGGAAGCCCAGGCCTTGCGCTTCAACGTGTTCAGCGGCGAATTCAACGCCAGGCTGAAAGGCGCGGAATTGGGTCTGGACATGGATGACTATGATGTTCACTGCGCCCACATCGGCGTACGTGACTTGAACACCGGGCGCCTGGTGGCGACCACTCGTTTGCTCGACCACACGGCCGCCAGCAGCCTGGGAAAGTTCTACAGCGAAGAAGAATTCAGCCTGCATGGCCTGGTTCATCTGAAAGGCCCGATCCTGGAAATCGGTCGCACCTGCGTCGACCCGGCCTACCGCAACGGCGGCACCATCGCCGTGCTCTGGGGTGAACTGGCCGAAGTGCTGAACCAGGGCGGCTACAGCTATCTGATGGGTTGCGCGAGCATTCCGATGCAGGACGGCGGCATCCAGGCCCACGCGATCATGCAACGCCTGCGCGAACGTTACCTGTGCACCGAACACCTGCGGGCCGAGCCGAAGAAGCCATTGCCGACGCTGGACATTCCATCGAACGTCATCGCCGAAATGCCGCCGCTGCTCAAGGCCTACATGCGCCTGGGCGCAAAAATCTGCGGCGAGCCGTGCTGGGACGAAGACTTCCAGGTGGCCGACGTGTTCATCCTGCTCAAGCGCGACGAGCTCTGCCCGCGTTACGCCAAGCACTTCAAGGCGGCTGTGTAATGAGCCGCTTGCGGGTGTACGCGCGAATTGCGCGAGTGCTGATGGTGGTGGCGCTGGGCTTGACCATGGCCAGTGTGTTCGGCGCGTTCGAACGACTGGGGATTGCCCATTCGATGGTCCGTCGCCAGCGCTGGTCGCGGTTTTTCATGGCGCGGCTGAGCAATGCCCTGCCCTTTCATGTCACCGTCCATGGTCAATTGCCGAAGGCGCCGATGCTCTGGGTCAGCAACCATGTGTCCTGGACCGACATTCCGCTGCTGGGCATGCTCACGCCGCTGTCGTTCCTGTCCAAGGCTGAAGTGCGCACCTGGCCGGTGGCGGGCTGGTTGGCGGCCAAGGCTGGCAGCCTGTTCATTCGCCGTGGTTCAGGCGACAGTCAGTTGATCCGCAAACAGATGACTCGCCATCTGGAACAGGAACACCCGCTGCTGATGTTCCCGGAAGGCACCACCACCGATGGGCGTTCGCTGCGCACGTTTCATGGTCGTTTGCTGTCAGCGGCGATCGATTCCGAAGTGGCGCTGCAACCGGTGGCGATTCGTTATCTGCGCAACGGCGAGCTGGATACCCTGGCACCGTTCATTGGCGATGATGATTTGCTGTCACACCTGATGCGCTTGTTCGCCAATGATCGGGGTGAGGTGGAGATTCACCTGCTCAAGCCGATCGCTTGCGAAGGTCGCGAGCGTGCGGCACTGGCGTTCGAAGCGCAACAGGCGGTGCAGAAGGCGTTGTTTGGGGCGATTCCGGAACCCCGGCAAGTCCCGATTCGCCCCGCCATCGCCGCTTAAACACACTTTTCTGTGGGAGCGGGCTTGCTCTCTCCCACAGTGGTTTTATGTCGCCGGCTGACTCTGCACAAAATCCTGAAGCTGCGGATAGAACAACCGAAAATCCTCGCTCAACGGTTCATACAACCACCGCAACTCTTGCATCGCTGCGGCCAGCTCCTCGGGCCGCGTCAGCCTGCGTGAAATCCCCCGCAGTACCTGCTCCAGCACTTCGAATTCCTGATAAGCCCCCAACCAGTCATTGGCCACCATGTGCGGCGCAATCTTCGCCAGGCGCTCCGGCAACTGCGGCTCGGCCAGCAGCACCCGGTAAACATCCGAGGTGAACTGCGTAAGCGGACGGTCGGCGTACAGCGCCCAGTCCCGCGCCAGGCAATGGTCGAAAAACACATCGAGCACGATCCCGGCGTAACGCCTGCGCGTGATGGAAAACCGTGACAACGAGACATCCACCAACGGATGACGGTCGGTGAAGACATCGATGCTGCGATGCAACTGGATGGCCGCTTCGATCTCCGGATCGAACTGCCCCTGCAGCCGTCCCTTGACGAAGTCGCCATACAGACTGCCGAGCATTTGACCGGGGCGTTGGCCACCGAGGTGCAGATGTGCGAGATAGTTCATGGGCGCAGCTTAGCACTGCCTCACCAATATCGTTATAACCCGATATACCGATTTACGCAGTCATCAGACCGAAATCATATTGGTATATCGCGAAATACCGATTTAAAGTTCGCCCCATCGCGATATAACGTTTTACTCATCACGAGCCCCAAGCCATGAACCTCGACCTCGACGAAATAATAAAAGCCCTGGCACACCCGGTACGGCGAGAAATCCTGCACTGGCTCAAAGACCCGGCCGTCGAATTTCCCGACCAGACCCACAGCAACGAGCACGGCGTCTGCGCCGGGCAGATCGATCAACGTTGCGGTTTGTCGCAGTCCACGGTGTCCGCACACCTGGCGACCCTGCAACGCGCCGGCCTGATCAGCAGCCGCAAAGTCGGCCAGTGGCATTTTTTCAAACGCAACGAGGAAACCATCCAGGAATTCCTCCGCACCTTCAGCAAAGAGCTCTGACCCTTTACGTCAGTACGCCGATAAGGAATCAACCATGCCCCTCTCGCTACTCATTCTGGCCTTGAGCGCCTTCGCCATCGGCACCACCGAGTTCGTCATCATGGGCTTGCTGCCCGATGTGGCGGCGGACCTCGGCGTGTCGATCCCCGGCGCCGGCTGGCTGGTGACCGGTTACGCCCTGGGCGTGGCCATCGGCGCGCCGTTCATGGCACTGGCCACCGCCAGGCTGCCGCGCAAGGCCGCATTGGTAGCGTTGATGGGGATTTTCATCATCGGCAACCTGCTCTGCGCCCTGGCCAGTGACTACAACGTCCTGATGTTTGCCCGTGTGGTCACCGCCTTGTGCCATGGCGCGTTCTTCGGCATCGGTTCGGTGGTGGCGGCAGGCCTGGTGCCGGCCAACAAACGTGCGTCGGCCGTGGCCCTGATGTTCACCGGCCTGACCCTGGCCAACGTCCTCGGCGTACCGCTGGGCACCGCGCTCGGCCAGGAAGCCGGCTGGCGTTCGACCTTCTGGGCAGTGACCGTGATTGGTGTGATTGCGCTGATCGGTTTGATCCGCTTTCTGCCGGCCAAGCGCGATGAAGAGAAACTCGACATGCGCGCCGAACTGCGCGCCCTCAAGGGGGCCGGTATCTGGTTATCCCTGAGCATGACCGCCTTGTTCGCCGCGTCGGTCTTCACCTTGTTCACCTATGTCGCGCCGCTGTTGGGCGAAGTCACTGGTGTTTCCCCGCGTGGCGTGACCTGGACCCTGGTGCTCATCGGCCTGGGCCTGACAGTCGGCAACATCATCGGCGGCAAGCTGGCTGACAAAGGCATGGCGGCGACGCTGATCGGCGTGTTCATCACCATGGCGGTGGTCTCCACCGTGCTGACCTGGACCAGCGTGGCCCTGATCCCGACCGAAATCACCCTGTTCCTCTGGGCCACCGCGTGCTTTGCCGCCGTGCCGGCACTGCAAGTCAACGTGGTGACCTTCGGCAAGGCTGCACCGAACCTGGTGTCGACCCTGAACATCGGCGCCTTCAACGTCGGCAACGCACTCGGTGCCTGGGTCGGCGGCAGCGTCATCGCCCACGGCTTCGGCCTGACCCGCGTGCCACTCGCGGCAGCCGCACTGGCGGTGCTCGCCCTGCTGGTGACCCTGATTACTTTCCGTCAGAGCGGCGATGCCGAGCTGGCCCCCGCTACCCATTAATCGCTAAAAGAGAGCTATTAAATGACGACAATTTTCGATCCGATCAAACTGGGCGACCTCGAGTTGGCCAACCGCATCATCATGGCACCGTTGACCCGCTGCCGCGCCGACGAAGGCCGTGTGCCGAACGCGCTGATGGCCGAGTATTACGTGCAGCGCGCCTCTGCCGGCCTGATCCTCAGCGAAGCCACGTCGGTTACGCCGATGGGCGTCGGATACCCGGACACTCCCGGCATCTGGTCCAACGACCAGGTGCGCGGCTGGAGCAACGTGACCAAAGCGATCCACGGCGCGGGCGGCAAAATCTTCCTGCAACTGTGGCACGTGGGTCGGGTTTCCCACCCTTCGTACCTGAACGGCGAAGCACCGGTCGCACCGAGTGCCATCCAGCCTAAAGGCCATGTCAGCCTGGTTCGTCCATTGGCCGACTACCCAACTCCGCGCGCCCTGGAAACCGCTGAAATCGCCGACATCGTCGACGCTTACCGCGTGGGGGCCGAGAATGCCAAGGCCGCCGGTTTCGACGGCGTGGAAATCCACGGTGCCAACGGTTACCTGCTCGACCAGTTCCTGCAAAGCAGCACCAACCAGCGCACCGACAACTACGGTGGCTCCCTGGAAAACCGTGCGCGCCTGTTGCTGGAAGTGACTGACGCCGTGATCGAAGTCTGGGGCGCTGGCCGCGTCGGCATGCACCTGGCACCGCGCGCCGACTCCCATGACATGGGCGACGACAACCTGTCCGAGACCTTCACCTACGTCGCTCGCGAACTGGGAAAACGCGGCATCGCGTTCATCTGCTCGCGCGAAAAAGAAGGCGCCGACAGCCTCGGCCCGCAATTGAAAGAAGCCTTCGGCGGCCCGTACATCGCCAACGAACGCTTCACCAAGGACAGCGCCAACGAGTGGCTGGCCAGCGGCAAGGCCGACGCGGTGGCGTTTGGTGTGCCGTTCATCGCCAACCCGGACCTGCCAGCGCGCTTGAAGGCCGATGCACCGCTGAACGAGCCGCGTCCTGAACTGTTCTACGGCAAGGGCCCGGTCGGTTATATCGACTATCCGACGCTGTAAGCCTCGACCGTTGAAATGCAAAAGCCCCGACTCGAAAGAGCCGGGGCTTTTGCGTAAGGAAGATCAAAGGTCACTGAGGCAAATGCGATGCCTTTGGTCGGCTATTCGGCGCCCTTGTAGCCGGGGCGTTCACACTCATTCACATACTCGACACAAAATCCCTACAAAATACGTAGCTCGCTACCTATCAACCTGGCGAACGTACGTATATAAAAGCATCCCATTGCAAAAAAGCGCGCGAAGCAGGGACATTCCCCGCGTCATGCCTTGACAAAAACGGATCCAATTACGCATTTTGTTTCAATTGCGCAGGCTGGGACTCAAGCGCAGCATATCCAAACCTGTGTCGACCCAACGCTCGGCTTCGATGTGCAGTTGAAAACTGTCGGGAGCCAACAGCCACTGATACAGGATGCCATCGATGTAGGCATGCAAGCTGATGGCCGCGCGGGCAGCGTCGAGGTTTTCCGGTAACTGCCCGCGATTCACCGCATTACTCAGGGCCAGCGCGATTCGCACATTGCAATCGAGGCTGACCGTTCGGCGCTGCTGGCGCAGGTCGCACATTTCATCGGTGAATTCGCACTTATGAAACAGAATCTCGTTGATGCGTCGGGTTTTCGGGTCCATGGCAACTTGATGAAACAAATGAATCAGCAGTTTGCGCATGCAGCCCAGCGGGTCGAGTTCGTCTTGGCTTTCACTGGCCTTGGCCATTTCATTCAGCGGCTCGTGCAGGGTATCGAGCATCGCCTGCAGCAGATCCGCCTTGTTACTGAAATGCCAGTAGATAGCCCCGCGAGTCACCCCGGCCAGGGTAGCGATATCCGCCAGCGTCGTGCGTGCCACGCCCCGCTCGAAAAAGGCTTTTTCTGCCGCTTCGAGTATCTGGCTTCGGGTTTCTTGAGCTTCCTCTTTGGTGCGACGGACCATGGCAGTAAAACCTCAATCAGGGTGCCTCAGCGATGTCTGAGCATCCGCTGAATAGAAGTGAGGCGAGCGCTTTCGGGCTTCGTCTCAGGCCTACAATTCAAATCTTTGGACGGCTTTTGTAACGGTGTGGGTACGCCGCCAAGGTATTTACAAACAAGCATGAATGTAAGTATATTCCTTAGCAAGCTACTTATCCACCCGGTAAAATTTTTTAACCTTCCACCTTTCTTGTGCGCAACTTGCGCGCCTGACCCGAGGATCTTCATGCAATTCAAGCCAGCTGTTACCGCTCTGGTTACTGCCCTCGCCCTGGCATCGCTGCTCAGTGGATGTAAAAAGGAAGAGGCGGCACCTGCCGCACCCACCCCTCAGGTCGGCGTCGTAACCCTGCAACCACAAGCCTTCACCCTGACGTCCGAACTTCCGGGGCGCACCAGTGCGTTCCGCATTGCCGAAGTTCGCCCACAGGTCAACGGCATCATTCTCAAACGACTGTTCAAGGAAGGCGGCGACGTCAAGGCCGGACAGCAGCTGTATCAGATCGACCCGTCGGTCTATGACGCGACCCTGAAAAGCGCCGAAGCCAACCTGCGTTCGACCAAGTCGATCTCCGATCGCTACAAGCAACTGGTCGACGAACAGGCTGTCAGCCGTCAGGAATACGACACGGCACTGGCCAACCGCCTGCAATCGGAAGCCTCCCTGCAGACCGCCCAGATCAACGTGCGCTACACCAAGGTCTACGCACCGATCTCCGGTCGAATCGGCCGTTCGTCGGTGACGGAAGGCGCGCTGGTCAGCAGTGGCCAGAGCGACGCCATGGCGGTCATCCAGCAACTGGACCCGATCTATGTCGACGTGACCCAGTCCTCGGTGGAGCTGCTTGAGCTGCGCCGCGAACTGGAAAGCGGTCGTCTGCAAAAGGCGGGCGACAATGCCGCCGCGGTCAAGCTGACACTGGAAGACGGCAGCCAGTACGCCGTGGACGGCAAGCTCGAGTTCTCTGAAGTCTCGGTAGACCAGACCACTGGTTCCGTGACTCTGCGCGCGGTGTTCCCGAACCCTGATCACACCCTGCTGCCGGGCATGTTCGTTCACGCTCAGTTGCAATCCGGCGTGAACAGCGCGGCGATTCTGGCGCCGCAACAAGGCGTGACCCGCGACCTCAAAGGCACCCCGACCGCGCTGGTCGTGGGTCCGGACAACAAGGTCGAACTGCGTCAGCTCAAGGCCAGCCGTACTGTCGGCAACCAATGGTTGATTGAAGACGGCCTGAAGGCAGGCGATCGCCTGATCACTGAAGGGCTGCAATTCGTCAGACCTGGTGTTGAAGTCAAGGCCACTGAAGCCACCAACGTCAACGCCAAGAGCCCGGTCCCCGCACAGGCAGCCAAAGTCGCTGTCGGCGGCAAAGGGGAGTAAACCATGTCGAAATTTTTTATCGACCGTCCGATTTTCGCCTGGGTAATTGCCCTGGTGATCATGCTGGTCGGGGCTTTATCGATCCTCAAGCTGCCGATCAACCAATACCCGAGCATTGCGCCTCCGGCCATTGCGATCTCCGTGACTTACCCTGGCGCGTCTGCACAAACCGTGCAGGACACCGTGGTGCAGGTGATCGAGCAACAGCTCAACGGTATCGACAACCTGCGTTATGTCTCGTCGGAAAGTAACTCCGACGGCAGCATGACCATCACCGCGACCTTCGAGCAGGGCACCAGCTCCGATACCGCGCAGGTTCAGGTCCAGAACAAACTGAACCTGGCCACCCCGCTGCTGCCGCAAGAAGTGCAGCAGCAGGGTATCCGCGTGACCAAGTCGGTGAAAAACTTCCTGATGGTCATCGGTGTGGTGTCGCGTGACGGCAGCATGACCAAGGACGACCTGTCCAACTACATCGTGTCGAACATGCAGGACCCGATCTCGCGGACCGCCGGTGTCGGTGACTTCCAGGTCTTCGGTGCCCAGTACGCGATGCGGATCTGGCTCGACCCGGCCAAGTTGAACAACTTCAACCTGACCCCGGTGGACGTGAAAACCGCCATCGCGGCGCAGAACGTCCAGATATCGTCCGGTCAACTCGGCGGCTTGCCCGCCCTGCCCGGCCAGCAACTGAACGCTACGATCATCGGCAAGACCCGCCTGCAGACCGCCGAGCAGTTCAAGGAAATCCTGCTCAAGGTCAACAAGGACGGCTCGCAGGTTCGCCTCAAAGACGTCGCCGAAGTAGGCCTGGGTGGCGAGAACTACAGCGTCAGCGCCCAGTTCAACGGCAGCCCGGCTTCCGGTCTGGCAGTAAAACTGGCCAACGGTGCCAACGCCCTCGATACCGCCAAGGCCCTGCGCAAAACCATCGATGACCTGAAACCGTTCTTCCCGCAAGGGATGGAAGTGGTGTTCCCGTACGACACCACCCCGGTGGTGACCGAGTCGATCAAGGGTGTGGTTGAAACCCTGGTCGAAGCGATCGTGCTGGTGTTCCTGGTGATGTTCCTGTTCCTGCAGAACTTCCGCGCCACCGTCATCACCACGATGACCGTGCCGGTGGTATTGCTGGGTACATTCGGGATCCTCGCGGCATTCGGCTTCAGCATCAACACCCTGACCATGTTCGGCATGGTGCTGGCCATCGGCTTGCTGGTGGACGATGCCATCGTCGTGGTGGAAAACGTCGAACGGGTCATGAGCGAAGAAGGCCTGTCACCCAAGGAGGCCACCAAGAAATCCATGGGGCAGATCCAGGGTGCGCTGGTCGGTATTGCTCTGGTGCTGTCCGCGGTACTGCTGCCGATGGCGTTCTTCAGTGGCTCCACCGGTGTGATCTACAAGCAGTTCTCGATCACCATCGTTTCGGCCATGGCCTTGTCGGTGCTGGTTGCATTGATCTTCACCCCGGCGCTTTGCGCCACCATGCTCAAGGCGATTCCGAAAGGCGAGCACGGCACGCCGAAACGCGGCTTCTTCGGCTGGTTCAACCGCAACTTCGACCGTGGCGTCAAAAGCTACGAGCACGGCGTCGGCAACATGCTCGCTTACAAGGCTCCGTACCTGCTGGCGTACCTGATTATCGTGGTCGGCATGATCTGGCTGTTCACCCGCATTCCAACGGCGTTCCTGCCGGAAGAAGACCAGGGCGTACTGTTTGCCCAGGTGCAAACCCCGGCCGGTTCCAGCTCCCAGCGCACGCAAGTGGTCGTGGATGAAATGCGCGAGTTCCTGCTGCGTCCGAGCAAGGATGGCGGCGAAGGCGATGCAGTGGCCTCGGTGTTTACCGTGACCGGCTTCAACTTCGCCGGCCGTGGCCAGAGTTCGGGCATGGCGTTCATCATGCTCAAACCGTGGGACGAACGTAACGCCGACAACAGCGTGTTCAAACTGGCGGCCCGTGCCCAACAGCACTTCTTTACCTTCCGCGACGCCATGGTGTTTGCCTTTGCGCCACCAGCGGTACTGGAACTGGGTAACGCCACCGGTTTCGACGTATTCCTTCAGGACCGTGCCGGCATCGGTCACAACAAGCTGATGGAAGCCCGTAACCAGTTCCTCGGCATGGCGGCGCAAAGCAAGGTCCTGTCGCAAGTCCGTCCGAACGGCCTGAATGACGAGCCGCAGTACCAGCTGGAAATCGACGATGAGAAGGCCAGCGCCCTGGGCGTGACCCTCACCGACATCAACAACACCCTGTCGATTGCCCTGGGCAGTAGCTATGTGAACGACTTCATCGACCGCGGTCGTGTGAAGAAGGTTTACGTGCAAGGCCTGCCCGGCGCTCGCATGAGTCCTGAAGACCTGAAGAAGTGGTACGTGCGCAACAGCGCCGGCACCATGGTTCCGTTCTCGGCGTTCGCCAGGGGTGAATGGATCTACGGTTCACCGAAACTGGCCCGTTACAACGGCGTGGAAGCGATAGAAATCCTCGGTGCCCCGGCGCCCGGCTATTCCACCGGTGAGGCCATGGCCGAAGTCGAAGCCCTGGCCAAGAAACTGCCGGCCGGTGTCGGTATTTCCTGGACCGGTCTGTCGTACGAGGAACGTCTGTCCGGCTCGCAAGCACCAGCGCTGTACGCCTTGTCGCTGTTGATGGTGTTCCTGTGTCTGGCGGCGTTGTATGAAAGCTGGTCGATCCCGATCGCGGTCATGCTGGTCGTACCGCTGGGGATCATCGGTGCGCTGATGGCGACCAGCCTGCGCGGCCTGTCCAACGACGTGTACTTCCAGGTGGGGCTGTTGACCACCATCGGTCTGGCGGCGAAAAACGCCATTCTGATCGTCGAGTTCGCCAAGGAACTGCATGAGCAAGGGCGTAGCCTGCGCGATGCAGCGATCGAAGCCTGCCGGATGCGTCTGCGACCGATCATCATGACCTCGCTCGCATTCGTGCTCGGCGTGGTACCGCTGGCCATTTCCACGGGCGCAGGTTCGGGTAGCCAACATGCGATC
This sequence comes from Pseudomonas sp. 05N433, assembly GCF_056396925.1. Lineage (NCBI taxonomy): Bacteria > Pseudomonadati > Pseudomonadota > Gammaproteobacteria > Pseudomonadales > Pseudomonadaceae > Pseudomonas > Pseudomonas sp. 05N433. Next base: position 236,688 of record NZ_JBFTML010000009.1, read on the forward strand.
GGTACCGGGGTGATTGGCGGTATGCTCACGGCCACGATCCTGGCGATCTTCTGGGTTCCGTTGTTCTTCGTCACCGTGTCGTCCATGGGCCAGCGCAAAGTCGCCGACCAGGATGACGCCATTGAAACTCCTCAAGAGGCTGGCTAATGAGCAAGTCGCTACTCTCCCTGGCAGTCACCGCTTTCGTGCTGAGTGGCTGCTCGCTGATACCCGATTATCAGCGGCCTGAAGCACCGGTGGCGGGCCAATACCCGCAAGGCCCGGCGTATTCGCCGGCCCAGGCGCCCAACCAGGCCGCCGCCGAACAGGGCTGGAAGCAGTTTTTCCACGACCCGGCGCTGCAACAGGTGATTCAGACCGCGCTGGAGAACAACCGTGACCTGCGCGTCGCGGCGCTGAACATCGACGCTTATGCGGCTCAATACCGCATCCAGCGCGCCGACCTGTTCCCGGCGGTTTCGGCCACCGGCAGCGGCAGTCGTCAGCGGGTTCCGGCACGGGCCTCGCAAACCGGCGAAGCGAACATCAGCAGTTCCTACTCGGCCACCGTCGGCATCAGCGCCTATGAACTCGACCTGTTCGGTCGGGTGCGCAGCCTGAGCGAAGAGGCCCTGCAGAAGTACTTCGCCACTGAAGAAGCACGGCGCAGCACGCAGATCAGTCTGGTGGCCAGCGTGGCCAATGCCTATCTGACCTGGCAGGCCGACAAGGAACTGCTGAAACTGACCCAGGAAACCCTCGGTGCCTTCGAGGAGAGCTACAAGCTCACCTCGCGCAGCAACGAAGTGGGCGTAGCCTCGGCGCTGGATCTGGCCCAGTCACGTACCTCGGTGGAAAACGCCCGTGCGCAACAGGCCAAATACACCCGTCAGGTCGCCCAAGATGAAAACAGCCTGGTGTTGCTGCTCGGCACCGGCATCCCGGCCAATCTGCAAGCAGCCAAGCCACTGTCGGACGACCTGCTGAGCGACGTGCCGGCCGGCCTGCCGTCGGACTTGCTGCAACGTCGCCCGGATATCCTCCAGGCCGAATACAACCTCAAGGCCGCCAACGCCAACATCGGCGCGGCGCGGGCTGCATTCTTCCCGAGCATCAGCCTGACCGCCAATGCCGGCTCCCTGAGCCCGGACCTGTCCGGTCTGTTCAAGGGTGGTTCGGGCACCTGGTTGTTCCAGCCGCAAATCAACCTGCCGATCTTCAACGCCGGCAGCCTGCGTGCCAGCCTGGATTACTCCAAGATCCAGAAAGACATCAGCGTGGCGAACTACGAGAAGTCCATTCAAACGGCCTTCCAGGAAGTCGCCGATGGCCTGGCCGCACGCCAGACCTACACCGAGCAGTTGCAGGCTCAGCGTGATTTCGTCAGCGCCAACCAGGACTACTACCGTCTGGCCGAGCGTCGTTATCGCATCGGGGTCGACAGCAACCTGACCTTCCTCGACGCCCAGCGCCAGCTGTTCAGTGCCCAACAGGCGCTGATCACCGACCGCCTGGCGCAGCTGACCAGCGCGGTCAACCTGTACAAGGCGTTGGGCGGTGGCTGGAATGAACAGACGGCAAAGAACGAGCCGTTGAAAGAAGAAGCGCCGAAGATGAAGTTGTTCTGATAGCGCCGTAAACACGAAGCCCACCGTTTGGTGGGCTTTTTGTTGGTCGTGAAAAAAACCAGCCTGTTCGCTTCACCCTCCGACTCCATTGACCAGAAACACCGGCTCTTCCAGATAATCGAGCCCCAAGCGGTTTTCGAACATTTCGTCGCGTAACGCTGCGGTCGTGAAACTGCCCAGGCCCAGCGCGGTGGCCAGCAGGGAAAAGGTCTGACTCAGATGCCCGGCATCCATCAGCGCCACCCGCAGTGCGCGGCTGAATTCGTATTTCCAGGCCATTCGCTCGACCCGCGCCGTGGAAACGAACACCGCTGCCGCATCCTTGATCCACGCCTGCCCACCACAAGCCTCGCTGATCCAGGCTCGCGGATCTTCCAGGGAAAGCAGCTCAAGCCCATGACGGCGTACCGAATAGTGGTAAAGCCCCCGCTCGAAACCCTGCACGTTCATCAGCACCGCATACACCTCGGTGCCCTGCAGCGAACCGCCGGCCGGCGAGGTTTTCTTCAGGAAATAGTCACCCATGCGGTTGTGCTGCACGACGGTCGCGCCCCAGGTGTAGTAGAGCAACAAAGACAGTTGTTCCGAACTCAACGGCTGATCACTGAAGGTTCGCGACGTACGGCGATTGCACAGCGAGTCCAGCAGCGTCGGCTGAGCAATCGCACAGGCAGGCAACAGCGGGTTTTCCAGGGCGATGAACGGATGGGACCAGTAGTCCTTGAACGCCGACGGCTGAGGTTGCGCCGAGGCCTTTTGCTCCAGCTCCGTTTCCAGCTCGGCGACGCTGATGTAGGGCGTGTGCGAGCCGGTCCGGGTACTCAGGTAAAACTCCAGCGCTGCATCCCAACGGTTCCAAAGGTTGAGCGGATGCTTACCTTCGTTACAGGTGACCGAACCCGATTGATTCGCCACAGGCAGCAAAACACCATGGCTGACCAGTGTTCTCAGAAACGCCAGGTTGTCGTCCTGTGCAGGGCTTTGCAAAACACCCGGCAGCAACAAGGCACTTTCCAGCGTTTGCGGGCTCAGGAAATGGCGCAGTAACGGCAGCAACGTCACGCCAAACTCCAGGCTCAAGTCCTGCTGCCGGTCTCGGATAAAAAACGACGCCGAGCCAACGCTGAGCCAGGTGCTTTCCCTGAGTTTCAGCAGGGTCTGCGCGTCCTCCGACGGCGTCTGTTGATCACCCTGTTGATCAAGCTCCTGCCAGAACAGGGCCTTGGGCCTCAAGGACTTGATGGCCTTGATCAAGGTCAACAGTTCCGCGTCATCGGTTTTGCGCGAAATATCCCACTCCAGGGTGATCGCTTTCACCGGGGATGATCTGAACAGCTCACGCAAAATGTCCCAATCCCGCCGTGGATGGCTGGTGTGAATTTCAATCAACCGGTCCAGCGGCAACGAACGCAAATAGTCGTTCAGGTCGTAACCCTGGGTTCTGGCGGTCGTGATCGCGCTGTCGAGATCCAGCAAAAATCCCGAGCCGCTGCGCTCCACCACACTGGAAATGAACTCGCCTTCGGACTGCTCTTGTGCGCCCGGCAATGAAAACAACCGCGGTGCGTTTTCCAGCACCAGCAGTGTGGCCGTGAGCTCGCGCAATTCGATGGCATTGGCCACCACCGTGTCAGCCACCTCTTGGGCCAGGGTCGGCAAAATGAAATGCTGCGTGTCGCCACCGTGGAAACGCGACCAGGAAATATGCTCGGCCAGCCACGGCGAGCGGGTTTTGTCGCACAGTCTCCGCGTCATGTTCAGAAATTCGCGATCCATCGCGATGCCCACGCTGCCCAGGGACAAACTGGACGAGTGCAGCAGGCTCGGTACTCGAGCGCTGACGTCAAGTAAACGAGGCTGCAGGATGCAGTGGGTCGGCTGAAACTCGACGTAATCGAAATGCGGCAAACCCTCAGCGAGAATTCGCTCGACCGTCGGGTCAAGTCCATCCTCCGACCGGTCATCCTGTGCCCTGCGCCGTGGCAAATGGTATTCCAGCCCTACTCCGGCCTCGGGATAGGACGAGGCATCAAACATCCCCATGTGAGCCTCCCCGGCTTCAGGCGGTCAGACCCAGCAAGCGTTGTTGCTCAGTATCAGTCCCCGATATCGCCAACAGCCCGGCATATTGGTTTTCCTGCGCTCTGACCTCTTTGGCGAGGTTTTCCAGAAGTTGACGTCCTTGTGGGGTGAATTCAGTGCTGGCCTCAAAGTCCGGCAATGCCTTGATCAAGCCTCGCAGAATGTACAGAAGACGGTTTTGCGCCCGTTGCAGCTCATCGGTCGAACGCGAACGAACCCGCCCCAGGTATTTGACCAACGCGATGTACACGTAAAACGCGTGGAAGTAGCCATAAAAGTCACGCTTCTGTCCCGACCACGGCAAGGTGTACAAAGGCTCCCGCGAGGTCTCTTCCTTAACGACCGGGCACGCCTCGACAATGTGATAGAGCAACTGATGGGTGGCCTCATGCACCAGGGACTCTTCCAGATCGAGTATCGAATCATCCCGGCTCGACAACAGGATGATTCCGGTGAAACGGGACGCCGAACAGCTTCGAAATGAACCATCGGGTAAATAGAAAATCGACTTGACCAGTTTTTTGATTTGCTCACGGCAGGCGGGCCATGTGTGCTCTATGCGCAACAGGGCAATATTCACCACGTCGCAAAAAAACCGTACGGAGTAACCGCTACGCTCCAACTGTTTGCGGACGGCTTCATCCTCCGGAAACTCATAACTGGGCGGCATCACTATCGCTACCAGCGGATCGACATCAAACCGATGCACAGGGGGGCAATAATGATTCACGCGGGAACTGTCGGATGCTTTGACACGCACTAACATCTCAGGAAATTCGCACAGCATTTTTTCCAGCTCACTCCTGTCCTCGGTCTTTTTCGTGATGACCAGATTGGCATAATGAGCGGTCAGTACATTCCACACTTGAAACACCGGATCATTAATAATCAAGCGCTGTTCACGGGTCGGAGGGACGATAAGATTAAATGCCTGTTCAAAAAACTCTGCCAGATGTGGCGCGTTGGGAAACAACTGAAAAAGTTCGGTGTACAGCGCAACAAAGCTGGTGTATCGATTTCGACTGACACGCTCCAGCAAGACTTCAAATCGCGAAGGCTCCGAATCCGCAAGGAAGGTCGTGCCCTGAAATAAATCCTCGACCGAGAGCTCACGTTGACCACTGTTACCGATGTCCATTTCTCAACCTTCCCTTAGGTTGGCGGCAACGGCTTCGCCATTGTCAGACTGGCAATGCCATAACCCAGTTGTTCATAAAGACGACGCGCCGCATCGTTGCGACCAAAGACATGCAACCGCACTTCCTTGCATCCCGCCTGGCTCGCCCATGATTCCAGGGCCAGCAGCGATTGTTTTGCATAACCCTGGCGGCGCTCGCCGGGGTCAATGTAAATATCCAGAATGAAGGCGATCCGACCGGCGCCAGCGTGTCGTTCGGCAACCCATAATTCACCGATGCGCCGCGCTTGATCCTGGATTACCCAGAGTTGATTCTTTTCAGTCAATCGCCCTTGCGGCAACAATTGCTCGAAGACGCTTCGTGCCCTTTGCGACGCCTCCTCCTGGCCCCACTCGCCGGCGGCGACCATCCCGTCGCCATATTCAGCAAGCGCTCTGTCAGCGAACGTAGCAAAGTCCGCGTCATTCATTGGAGCCAAGGTGACAGACATGCGTCATTCACTCCGTGCCCGAATGCTTCAGGTCATGAGTCTGATAAGGCCATTCGGCGTACCACCGTAAAAGCCCACCTTTCGTGGCACGCCAAATGGCATCACCCACCGTTAATCCATGCGCGCTTGTTGCTGCTGGTTCTGTGTATCGAATACCGCGCGTATCCCCAGGTTGCTCCGAATGCTGGAGGAAGCTGCCGTCAGTTTTGCAGCATCAATACCTTTAACCGCCGCGATCTCGTCAGTACTTAAGTGCACGCCAATATTTTTAGCCGCCCCTGCCGGATCACTGTGTAAGGCGTTGGCAAATTTTTCGTCCAGCATGGCCCGTCCCAGAACCGAGGCCAAACGTTCCTGATTGACTTTATTACCCATGGTACTTCTCCTTGTTATTTCGGCATGACGAAAAACATCCCCTGACGAAGCAAGAGAGTTTCTTTTGCCCGCCTGAGGAATTTGAATATAGCAAGGCCTCTTTTCTTTTCCAGCCAAGCCCATGGCTCTCTTTAAATCTTTTTACGATAACCGACAACACCAATTCTTAAGTTTAACCGGCGACTATTGATCTACCTTTAATGACAGCCAACACTGTAGGAAACGTCTTACAACTAAAGCAATAAACACTTCCATCTAACATCAAAAAAACAACAAGGCGCCATTAATAGAGCACACCTGCGGACGCCCCTTATCAACCCGAATAACTATGGGATTTTATTAGGAATGCCTCATACCGTCCGCGCCCACGCTGACGTCGATTAGTGTTCGTTAATCGCCCAAAACCCCATCCCCCCCAATTGAATCCCCCCGCCCATCCCTCGCACCATTGTCCGCACCTGCAAAAATCAATAACAACAAGGTCCGACACCATGACTACGCGCCCTCTGCGCTCCGGCTGATCTCGCCCGCCCCCTTATCCGAATTCGATTTTTTGTCTGCGACCCCTTGGTTGCGGCTGTGTACTGCCTTATCCCTGACAATTAGAGAGACCCGAGTCCATGACTTCCTCCACCACGCAGTATTTGTTCCCCAGTCTGATCGCCATCGCACTGGCCGGCGCGGCCCTGCCCGCCTTGGCCGAGGAAGCAGGCTTTGTCGAAGGTGCCAAGGTCAACCTGAACCTGCGTAACTTCTACATCAACCGTAACTTCACCAATCCGACCAAGAGCCAGGGCAAGGCTGAAGAGTGGACGCAAAGCTTTATCCTCGACGCCAAATCCGGGTTCACCCAGGGCACCGTCGGGTTCGGCATGGACGTTCTGGGGTTGTATTCGGTCAAGCTCGACGGCGGTAAAGGCACCGGCGGGACGCAATTGCTGCCGCTGGATCACGATGGCCGCCCGGCGGACAACTTCGGTCGCGCCAACGTGGCGTTCAAGGCGAAGCTGTCCCAGACCGAAGTGAAGGTCGGCGAATGGATGCCGGTGCTGCCGATCCTGCGCTCGGACGACGGTCGCTCGCTGCCGCAAACCTTCCGTGGCGGCCAGATCACCTCGAAGGAAATCAACGGCCTGACGCTCTACGGCGGCCAGTTCCGCGCCAACAGCCCGCGCGACGACAGCAGCATGAATGACATGTCGATGACCGGCAAAGCGGCGTTCACCTCAGACCGCTTCAACTTCCAGGGCGGTGAATACGTCTTCAACGACAAGCGTACTCAGATCGGCCTGTGGAATGCTGAACTCAAAGACATCTACAGCCAGCAATACGTCAACCTGATCCACACCCAACCGCTGGGCGACTGGACGCTGGGCGCCAATCTCGGGTTCTTCTACGGCAAGGATGACGGCAGCGCCCGGGCGGGCGAGCTGGACAACAAGACCTGGTCGGGTCTGTTCTCGGCCAAATACGGTGGCAACACCTTTTACGTCGGCCTGCAAAAACTCACCGGCGACAACGCCTGGATGCGAGTCAACGGAACCAGCGGCGGCACCCTGGCCAACGACAGCTACAACTCCAGCTATGACAACGCCAGGGAAAAATCCTGGCAAGTGCGCCACGACTACAACTTCGCCGCTCTGGGCGTGCCGGGCCTGACCCTGATGAACCGCTACATCAGCGGCGACAACGTCCACACCGCCACCACCAGCGACGGCAAGGAGTGGGGCCGCGAAAGCGAACTGGGTTACACCGTACAAAGCGGCGCACTCAAAGACCTCAACGTCAAATGGCGCAACTCCACCATCCGCCGTGACTTCAACAACAACGAGTTCGATGAGAACCGGTTGATCGTCAGCTATCCGATCAGCCTGCTGTAAGACTCTAAAACGCCTTCGCGGGCAAGCCTCGCTCCTACAGATCACACCGGTGGAACGTCGCGTTGGCCGCCGGAATTCCGCAATAGATCGCGCTCTGCATGATCACTTCCTTGATCTCGCCACGGGTTACGCCATTGTTGGCGGCGGCGCGCAGGTGCAGTTTAAGTTCTTCGTTGCGGTTCATGCCGATCAGCATGGCGATGGTGATCAGGCTGCGGGTGTGGCGCGGCAGGCCCGGACGGGTCCAGATGTCGCCCCAGGCATGGCGGGTGATCATCTCCTGGAACTCCGAGTTGAACTCGGTCAGCGCGTTCAGGCTGCGGTCGACGTGGGCGTCACCGAGCACTGCGCGACGGACTTTCATGCCCTCGTCGTAACGTTGTTTCTCGTCCACAAAAAATTCCTCAATGACCTGAAAGAAACGCCAGCACCCGCTCGCTGAACGCAGCGCCGGCCTGGACATTGGACAGGTGCGCGGCGTAGAACTCGGCGTACTCGGCGCCCCGCACATGTTCCTGAATGAAATGCCCGCCAGACGGCGGTGTGACCACATCTTCGGTGCCGGCGATCACCAGCAGCGGCGCCTTGATCGAGGACAACTGATCACGGAAATCGGCATCGCGCACCGCCGCGCAATTGGCCGCGTAACCTTCAGGCGAGGTAGCCGCGAGCATGTCGGTGATCTGCTTCGCCGCTGCCGGATTGGCAGCGGAAAAATCCGGGGTGAACCAGCGTGCAATCGACGCATCACGCAATGCCACCATTGCCGCCGCGCCGTCACGCAGAACGGTTTCAATCCGTGGGTTCCACACTGATGGATCGCCGATTTTCGCCGCGGTATTGCACACGATCAGTTTGTTCAAACGCTGACCGGCATTGATCCCCAGCCATTGGCCGATCAACCCGCCCATGGACAGACCGCAGAAATGCACGCGCTCGATGTGCAACGCATCCAGCAGCGCCAGCACGTCGCGGCCCAGTTGCTCGATGCTGTACGGCCCTGGCGTCACCAATGACTTGCCGTGACCACGGGTGTCAAAACGCAGCACCCGAAAATGCTCGGTGAACGCCGGGATCTGCGCGTCCCACATGTGCAGGTCGGTGCCCAGTGAGTTGGACAGCACCAGTACCGGCGCATCCACCGGTCCATCGAGTTGCGGCCCTTGAATTTGGTAGTGCAGTTCGCCATCGGCGAGTTGTACGAATGCCACAGCAGTCTCCTTCAGGCAGTCAACGCAAAATGTTCAGCCACCGCTCGCTCGACCCAGGTATGGGCCTGACCGAGGTAATGGGCGGGGTCCAGCAGATGATCGAGTTCAGCGTCCGACAACTCGGCGGTCACTTGCGGCTCATCGCCGAGTACCGCGCGCAGATGACGCTGCTCGGCCACAGCACGCTTGCAGCATTGCTCCAGCAGATGATGCGCGGTGTCGCGACCGACCCGTTGCGCCAGGACGATGCTCACGGCTTCGGCGAGCACCAGGCCCTGGGTCAGGTCGAGGTTGCGGGTCATGCGCATCGCGTCCACTTCCAGTCCGTCGGCCACCAACAGCGCTTGCTGCAGGCTGCCCGACACCAAGCAGCAGATCTCCGGCAGGGTTTCCCATTCGGCATGCCACAGGCCCAGGCTGCGCTCGTGTTCCTGGGGCATCGCGCTGAACAAAGTCGAAAGCAAACCCGGCACCCGCGTCGCCGCACCGATCAGCACCGCCGCGCCCACCGGGTTGCGTTTGTGCGGCATGGTCGAGGAACCGCCCTTGCCCGGTGCCGACGGTTCGAACACTTCGCCAGCTTCGGTCTGCATCAACAGGCTGATGTCGCGACCGAGTTTGCCGAGGCTGCCGGCGATCAAGCCAAGCACCGCGCCGAACTCCACCAGACGATCGCGCTGGGTGTGCCAGGGTTGTTCCGGCAAGGTCAGTTGCAGTTCCGCGGCCAAGACTTCGGCAATCGGCATCGCCTGATCGCCAAGGGCTGCGAGGGTGCCGGAGGCGCCACCGAATTGCAGCACCAGCAGGCGCGGCTTGAGTTCCAGCAGACGCTGGCGGCTGCGGGTTACCGCGCCCAGCCAACCGGCGATCTTCATGCCAAGGGTGACCGGTGTCGCGTGTTGCAACCAGGTGCGCCCAGCCAGCGGCGTGGCGACGTATCGCTTGGCCTGGGTCGCAAGGGTTTCCCCCAGCTGCGCCAGATCAGCTTCGATCAGTTGCAGCGCGCGGCGCAATTGCAACACCAGGCCCGTGTCCATCACGTCCTGGCTGGTCGCGCCCAGATGCACGTAGCGCTCGGCTTCGGCATCGCTTTTGGCGATCTGCTTGCCCAGCGCCTTGACCAAAGGGATCGCCGAATTGCCCGCCGTGGCAATCGCCTCGCCGAGGGCGGCGAAGTCATAATGCTCAGCCCGGCAGGCCGCTTCGATAGACACGACAGCCGCTTGCGGAATCAGGCCAACCCGCGCTTCGGCCCGGGCCAGTGCGGCTTCGAAATCCAGCATGGCCTGAACCCGGCCCTGATCGCAGAACACCTCACGCATGTCGCGTGCGGTGAAGTAGGCATCGAACAATTGATTGCCCGGTCGCTGATTCATAAACAGTCCTTGCAGGCGAGGGCCAGTACGGTCCCCGCGGAAAGATCAAAGGTCGTTTTCCAGATACTTCGGCTGTTTCGGCAGACGCAGGCTGAACAGGAACGCCACCGCCATCATCACCGTCACGTACCAGTAGAACGAGTTTTCCATGCCTGCGGCTTTAAGGCTCAGGGCTACATATTCCGCCGAGCCGCCGAAGATCGCGTTGGCCACCGCATACGCCAGGCCTACACCCAAGGCGCGCACTTCTGGCGGGAACATTTCGGCTTTCACCAGACCGCTGATCGAGGTGTAGAAACTGACGATCGCCAGCGCCACGGTAATCAGCACAAACGCCAGGAACGGACTGCTGACACTTTTCAGGCTCAACAGGATCGGTACGGTGAACAACGTCCCGAGGGCGCCGAACCAGAGCATCGAATTGCGCCGGCCAATCTTGTCGGCGAGCATGCCGAACAGCGGCTGCATGCACATATAAAGGAACAGTGCACCGGTCATGATGTAGCTGGCGGTCTTGGCGTGCATGCCAGCGGTGTTCACCAGGTACTTCTGCATGTACGTGGTGAAGGTGTAGAAAATCAGCGAACCGCCGGCGGTGTAACCCAGCACGGTGATGAAGGCTGCCTTGTGATCGCGGAATAGCGCACCAATGCTGCCGGCATCCTTGCTTTCGCGCATTTCCTTACTGCTGGTTTCCTTGAGCGCACGACGCAGGAACAATGAAATCAACGCAGCCACTGCACCGACCACGAACGGAATCCGCCAGCCGTAGGCACGCAACTCATCCTCATTGAGGAACTGCTGCAGGATCACCACCAGCGACACCGCCAGCAACTGTCCGCCAATCAGCGTCACGTACTGGAACGACGCGAAGAACCCGCGCTGGCCCTTGAGGGCGACTTCGCTCATGTAAGTCGCGGTGGTGCCGTATTCGCCGCCCACCGACAAGCCCTGCAGCAAGCGCGCGAACAGCAACAGGATCGGCGCCCAGACACCGATACTGTTGTAGGTCGGCAGGCAAGCGATGAGCAGCGAGCCGAAGCACATCATCAGAATCGAGATCAGCATCGAATTCTTGCGCCCGTGCTTGTCCGCCAGCCGACCGAAAATCCAGCCGCCGATGGGGCGCATCAGAAACCCGGCGGCAAACACGCCCGCGGTGTTGACCAACTGCACCGTGGGGTTATCGGACGGAAAAAAGGCCGGGGCAAAGTAGATCGCACAGAAGGCGTAGACGTAGAAGTCGAACCACTCGACCAGATTGCCGGACGAGGCGCCGACAATCGCAAAGATTCTTTTGCTGCGTTCTTCACCGGTGTAGACAGCTGTGGAGGTTGTCATTGTTTTTTCACTCTGTGGGGACCGTGAGAGTCTAGACATATTTCGCAATAGTCCCGTTCCGCAGATGCATGACCTGAGAGCAATGCAATCTCTGTGGCGAGGGAGCTTGCTCCCGCTCGGCTGCGAAGCAGTCGTAAACCGGTTGGCGTGGTTTGCCTGATACATCATGTCAGCCGGGTTTGGGCTTGCTTCGCAAGCCAGCGGGAGCTTGCTCCCTCGCCACAAGAACAACGATCACTCAATAATCGAAGAACACCGTTTCCGCATCCGTCCCCTGCAGAATCACATTCCACTGATAAACACCCGCAGCATCCTGCTTCGCCAACAAGGTGCCACGACGTTCGGCGGGCACGCATTCGAGCAGTGGGTCCGCCACGTTGGCTGGCTCACCATCGAAGTAAATCCGCGTCAGCAAGTGCTTCACCAACCCGCGAGCAAACACCAGCACCACCAGGTGCGGCGCCTGGGTCGTGCCCTTCAGGCCTTCCACCGTGCCCGGCTTGATCGTGGTAAAACGAAAGCGCCCTTGCGCATCCACCGGCACCCGACCAAACCCTTCGAAGTTCGGGTCCAGGGGTTTGTCCTGATCGTCTTCGGGGTGGTCGTACTTGCCAGCGGCGTTGGCTTGCCAGACTTCGAGCATGGCGTCGTTGACGAAGTCGCCATTGCCGTCGACGACTTGCCCGGTGATCGCCGCACGCTCGCCGAGGGTCTGTTCAACGGTCAGGTCTTCACGGTTCAGCCAGGTCAGGCCGATGTGGTAGTACGGTCCGACGGTATGGGACGTGGTCGCGTTCAGCGTCATCTTATTTCTCCATCGGCGTGGCGTCGCGGCCGCGCAAAACGATGTCCCAACGATAAGCGAGGGCATAGGAAGGGATGGTTTTTTCCAGATCGAAACTGGCGATCAGACGCTCTTTGGCGCTGGTATCGGGCACGCAGTTGTAGATCGGGTCGTAAGCCAGCAACGGGTCACCCGGGAAATACATCTGGGTCACCAGGCGCGTCAGAATGCTCGGCCCGAACAGGGAGAAATGGACGTGCGCCGGACGCCAGGCATTGTGGTGGTTACCCCACGGGTAGGCGCCAGGCTTGATGGTCTGGAATTGATACCAGCCATCGGCGTCGGTCACGGTGCGGCCGGTACCGGTGAAGTTCGGGTCCATCGGTGCGTCGTGCAGATCGCGGGCATGGTTGTAACGACCGGCGGCGTTGGCCTGCCAGATCTCCACCAGAATGCCCGGCACCGGCAGACCGTCTTCATCCAGCACACGGCCGTGGATGATGATCCGTTCACCCAATGGCTCGCCCGAGTGCTGGGCGGTCAGGTCGTTGTCCTGCTCCTGAATACGCTCGGCGCCGATGGTCGGGCCGGTGATTTCCGACAGCGAATGAGGCAAAAACACCAACGGCTTGGACGGCGAGCGAAGGTTGGTGGATTGATAAGGAGGGTGCAGGTATTCCGGCTGAGTGCCCGCCTGCGGGCGACGGTAACCTGGTTTGTCAGTCATTGCGCTTTCCTCAATTCTTATTAGTCGCTTCTGTGCGTCAGACCCGTTCGATCGCCAGGGCCAGGCCCTGACCGACACCGACACACATGGTCGCCAAGCCTTTCTTGCCGCCCGTCTTTTCCAGTTGATGCAGTGCAGTCAGCACCAGACGCGCACCGCTCATGCCCAGCGGATGGCCCAAGGCAATGGCGCCACCGTTCGGGTTGACCTGGGCCGCGTCATCCGCCAGTCCCAGTTCACGCAGCACCGCCAGACCCTGGCTGGCGAAGGCTTCGTTGAGTTCGATCACGTCGAAATCGTTGACCGCCACGCCCAGGCGCTCAGTCAATTTACGCACCGCCGGCACCGGGCCGATACCCATCACCCGTGGTGCGACACCGGCGCTGGCCATGCCGAGCACTTTGGCGCGGGCGGTCAGGCCGTGTTTCTTCACGGCTTCGGCCGAAGCCAAAATCAGCGCTGCGGCACCGTCGTTCACACCGGAGGCATTGCCGGCGGTGACGGTTTTGTCGGGGCCGTTGACCGGTTTGAGTTTGGCCAGGGTTTCGAGTGTAGTGTCGGCGCGAGGATGTTCGTCCTGGCTGACCACTGTTTCACCCTTCTTGTGGGCAATGCGCACTTCAACGATTTCTTCGGCGAAAAATCCTGCGGCTTGCGCGGCGGCTGTCCGTTGCTGACTGCGCAGTGCGAAAGCGTCCTGATCCTCGCGGGAAACCTGGTAATCGTCGGCCACGTTATCAGCGGTTTGCGGCATGGCATCGACGCCGTACTGGGCTTTCATCAGCGGGTTGATGAATCGCCAGCCGATGGTGGTGTCTTCCAGCTTCATGTTGCGCGAAAACGCCGCGTCCGCCTTGCCCATCACGAATGGCGCGCGGGACATCGATTCGACGCCACCGGCAATCGCCAACTCCATCTCACCGCTGGCGATGGCCCGAAACGCAGTGCCGATAGCGTCCATGCCCGAAGCGCAGAGGCGATTGAGGGTGACGCCAGGAATGGTTTCCGGCAGCCCCGCCAGCAGCAACGCCATGCGAGCCACGTTGCGGTTGTCTTCGCCGGCCTGGTTGGCGCAACCGAGGAACACCTCGTCCACCGCGTTCCAGTCCACCGACGGGTTGCGCGCCATCAGCGCCTTGATCGGCACCGCAGCCAGGTCATCGGCGCGAACCGCCGACAGGCCACCGCCGAAACGGCCGATGGGGGTACGAATCGCGTCACAGATATAAACGTCGCGCATCAGGCTTCTCCGGGTGCTTGGCCGTGGGCCGCCGCAGTGCGGGCTTCCAGATCACGCAGCGCGGTCAACTCGACTTCGGTTGGCTCGGCAGTGTTTTCAACGGCGTCGGCAAAACGAATCGGCCAACCGGTGGCCGCGATCACTTGCTCGCGGGTCACCCCTGGGTGCAGCGCGGTGACCACGAATTCATGGGTGCCGGCTTCCGGTTCCATGATGCACAGGTCGGTAATAATGCCGACAGGACCGGCGCCTGGCAGGCCGAGACGTTTGCGCGAATCACCGCCCTCGCCATGACCAACCGAGGTAATGAAGTCGAGCTTGTCGACGAACGAACGCGCCGACTGCTTGAGGATGATCAGCACGCTCTTGGCGGAACCGGCGATCTCCGGCGCGCCACCTGCACCCGGCAGGCGAACTTTCGGCTGATGGTAGTCGCCGACTACCGTGGTGTTGATGTTGCCGAAGCGATCGACTTGCGCGGCGCCGAGGAAGCCGACGTCAATGCGCCCGCCCTGCAGCCAGTAACGAAAAATCTCGCCGGTCGGGACGACGGTGTCGGCGGTTTCCGCCAGCTCGCCGTCACCGATCGACAATGGCAGTACGCTTGGCTTGGCACCGATCGGACCCGATTCGTAGATCAGGACTACATCGGGCGAGGACGTCAGTCGCGCCAGGTTGGCGGCTTTCGACGGCAGGCCGATACCAACGAAGCACACCGAACCGTTTTTCAGGCGGCGGGCGGCGGCGACGGTCATCATTTCATTGGTGGTGTAAGTCATTACTTGGCCTCCGAAGCAGCGGCCAGCTTGGCCTGGAACTCGCTGAAGTCAGCGCAGCCGTGGATGTACTCGTTGATCCACGCGGTGAAGGTTTCACGGTCGCGGGCAATCGGGTCCCAGGCCTGGTAGAAGCGGTTGTCACGCTCGGTGTAACCGTGGGCGTAGGACGGATGCGCGCCGCCCGGTACGTGGCAGACCGCGCTCAGAGCCCAGGTCGGCAGCACGCAAGCGTTCATCGGTGCATTGAGGTCATCGACGATTTCTTCGACGGTGACGATGCAACGCTTGGCCGCCAGCGCCGCTTCTTTCTGCACCCCGAGAATGCCCCAGAGCAGCACGTTGCCTTGGCGGTCGGCTTTCTGCGCGTGAATCACGGTGATGTCCGGGCGCACCGACGGCACCGCCGCCAGCACTTCGCCGGTGAACGGGCACGTGACGGTCTTGATCAGCGGGTTGACCTTCGGCAGGTCGGAACCGGCGTAGGCTCGCAGCACCGCGAACGGTAAGCCCGAAGCGCCCGCGACATAGGCATTGGCAAGGTCGGCGTGACTGTGCTCTTCGATTTCCAGCGCATGCGGCCACTGCCGCTCGACTGCGTCGCGCAGACGGTGCAGCGAACCGACGCCAGGGTTGCCGCCCCAGGAGAAAATCAGTTTGCGAGCACAACCGGCACCGATCAACTGGTCGTAGATCAGGTCAGGCGTCATCCGCACCAGGGTCAGATCTTTCTTGCCCTGGCGAATGATTTCGTGACCGGCCGCCGTAGGAATCAGGTGAGTGAAGCCTTCGAGCGCGACGGTATCGCCGTCGTTGACGAACTGCTTCACCGCGTCATGCAGCGAAAGGATTTCAGCCATGGGGCAGGCTCCCGTTTTGTTATGAACCGACAGTGTGGGAAAAAGGCGCCGATGCGCAGCGCCGGAATGACTGAAGATTAAGCCCCTGGAACAACCCAAACAATCCGATAATCGACTGAGTGTTCGTTTATCGAACAGATTATTACCTCACTACCGATCCCAAAAAAGCATTTCAGATCGTTCCCACGCTCGGCGTGGGAACGATCACTCTCAAGCCGGATCAGGTCGCATCCGCATGGCTGACCATGCCCTTGATCACCACCGCCGTGGTCGCCAACGCGGCCGGAATCACCAGAGCCGTCAACACCTGCTCGAAGTTCCAGCCCAGGCCCAGCAACGTCGCGCCCATCCACGCCCCGAGGATCGCGCCGAAGCGGCCAATCCCAAGCATCCACGACACACCGGTCGCCCGCCCTTGCGTCGGGTAAAAACGCGCCGCCAGCGACGGCATTGCCGATTGCGCGCCGTTGACACACATCCCGGCCACCAGCACCAGGGTCGCCAGCACGGCGATGTTGCCCAGGCTCTGCCCTACCGCGTAGGCAAACACCCCGGCCAACAGGTAGAAAGTGCCGATGACCTTGTGCGGATTGAACCGGTCCATCGCCCAACCCACGCCCACTGCGCTCAACACCCCACCCAGCTGGAACAGTGCACCAATGAATGCGGCCTGCTCCATGCTCGCGCCGCTGTCACGCATCAGCGTCGGCAACCAACTGGTCAGCAGATAAACAATCACCAGCCCCATGAAGTACGTCAGCCACAGCAACAATGTGCCGGTGCTGTAAGTGCCGGAGAAGATCACCGCGAACACATTGCGTGCCTTCACGGTTTTCTGTTCCGGCACGCTGAAGCTCGAAGCCTGGGCCACCAGCGCTGGGTCGATCGGTGCCAGAGCCTTGCGCACTTTGTCGGTACCGCGATTGCGCACCACCAGATAACGCGCCGATTCTGGCAACCACAACAGCAAAACGACGGTGAGCATCAGCGGCAGAATCCCGCCGATCATCAACAGGCTGTGCCAGCCGAAGGCCGGGATCAGTTTGGCCGAGATGAAACCGCCCCCGGCCATGCCGAGGTTGAAGCCGCAGAACATGCTGGTCACCAGCAGGGACTTCTTGCGTTCCGGGGTGTATTCGGACAGCAGCGTGGTCGCGTTCGGCATGCCGGCGCCCAGGCCCAGGCCGGTGAGGAAACGCAGCACCAGCAGTTGATCGACATTGGTACTGTAAGCCGATGCCAGGCTGAACGCACCGAACAACAACACCGCGCCTACCAGTACGACTTTTCGCCCGAAGCGGTCAGCCAACGGCCCGGAACCCAAGGCGCCAAAGACCATGCCGATCAGTGCCGCACTCATCACCGGGCCGAGGCTGGCACGATCGATGCCCCAGTCCTGGGACAATGCCGGCGCGATAAACCCCATGGCCGCGGTGTCGAGGCCATCGAGGAAGACAATCAGGAAACACAGGATCACCACCCGCCATTGGTAGCGCGAAATGGGTTGAGCGTTGATGAAGGACTGCACGTCGAGGCAGTTCCCTACAGCAGACTGAGGCTGGTTCATTATTTTTATTCCACGCAAAGAACGCAGTCGAACAAGTGCCAGCCGAGGCTGACGCTGTCACAAGAAAAGAAGGTCGGGATCAGGCGATCCGGTTTCGGCAGCTAAGCCGGTGGGAACAGCGACAGTGGGGAAACGTGCACATGACGATGCCTCTTCTCATTATTATTGGGTCGTCGTCCGGTAACCGGCTGAAGGCCAGCAGCGCCGGATGACGCTGCCGCGACATTAATGATCCGAGAGAAACAGCGTCAATTCGATAAACGCGACTCTGTGCGTTTATCGAACAGCTTAGGCGAACAGCTGCGCACTCAAGTCGCGGCTGGCACTCAACAGACCTGGCAGGAAACGTTGCTCCAGCTCGCTGCGGCTGACCCGGCCGGCATGGGTGCTGACGTTCAGCGCCGCCACTACCTGGCCAGAAGCGTCATACACCGGCACGGCAATCGAGCGCAGGCCTTGCTCCAGCTCCTGATCGACGATGCACCAGCCTTGTCGCCGTACTTCTTGAAGGCATTCGAGCAAGGCTTCGGGGGTATGCAGGGTGCGACTGGTCTTGGCTTGCAAGTCTGCATGGTCGAGGTATTCGCGCAGCGACGTGTCGTCCAGCGCGGCGAGCAGAATCCGGCCCATGGAGGTGCAATAGGCCGGCAAGCGCCCACCCACCGAGAGGTCGACGGAAATCAGCCGCTGGGTAGTCGCCGAGCGCGCAATGTACAAAATGTCATCGCCCTCCAGCGTGGCCATGTTGCAGGCCTCGTGCAGTTGCTCGCTCATGCGGTCCAGGTACGGCTGGGCAGACACCGCCAGTGGAGTCGACGACAGATAGGCATGGCCCAGGGTCAAGACTTTGGGCAGCAGCGAATAGGTGCGCCCGTCGGTGGTGGCGTAGCCGAGCTTGATCAGCGTATGCAGGCAACGTCGCACAGCGGCGCGGGGAATTTCCGTGCGGTGGCTGATCTGTGCAATGGTCAGGTGCCGCTTGCGCTCCTGGAACGCTTGCACCACCGCCAGGCCACGGGCCAGGGAAGTCATGAAATCCGGGTCACCGGTCAGGGCCTGGATTCGCTTGGCGGGCGAGGCGACGATCGGCGGCGCCACTGAAGCGAAGGAATTGCGCATTTGATCGTTCATATCAGGTTCCCCACACGGATCAGCGACTATTACAAGCGGCCCCGGTCTGACACACAAGCCAGCGGCTGCCAGGATTGGGCGATTATCGAACCACAGACCGATAATCGCAATCGTGCTGCGTGCATTCAGCCATCCTGCTTTCACTCACCCACAATACGGTTGTTATTTTCGGTCACTGGTTTAAAGGAGAACGATGTAATAATTTGTCCGGCTTAATGGCGCCAGAAAGTCACCACTGCAACTGGCATCAGTCCACCGTAGTTACCGGCAAGTTGCGAGCAACAAAACAATCACACATGAGGAACTACTTTTAACTGCCAAGAGATAGTGTTCTTCGAATCGACCGCTATAATGCATTTCAGAGGCGACCGGTTTTTTTGTACCGATTCCGCCCGCCGGCAGCGCGATATCCATCGCCGCTGTCCGCAGCAAGCGCTTGACGCTCATTTAATATGTTCCGCCAACGCGCTCGCTGAAACAGGAGACTGATGCTGCGTCAGCTGTTTTTCTCTGGTGCCGTGGCCGCCTGCAACATTGAAGTATTGATTGTGCCGTGGGAACGATGTCGTATCAGGCATTGTCCTTTCGACGAGCATGGTCAATAGATCGATGCAGCGCGTTTCACCAGAATTAATCTCAACTCAATTAGGTAGCACTGTGACGAAAGACGAACTGCGCGCGGAACTTGAGCGCCAGGAACAACGTTACAAGGAAGTTTACGGCGGGGAAATCACCACCTACGCCGCTCAGCCCGAACCCGAACGCAAACCCTGGCGTAAACGCGCCACCGTTCAGGATCAGGCCTTCACCCAGGAATTGCAGAAGATGGAAAAGGAACTCAAAGCCGAAGAGCCATGACCGCCTCGACTTGAATCCTTTCAAGAGCCTGCGTCTGCACCCGTTAAAAACGGGTTGTATCGATGGTGCTTTTCGCGCCCGCTACAAGCGGGCAGCGGCTTCCTCATCCATTCGATGAGGCAAACGGCTCTTGCCTGACCTTCTTCTCAGATATTTCACACAAGCGTTCAAGCCTCTCGTCCCAACGAGAGAAACCCTTGTGGCAGCTGCCTTTCCAAGCGAATTCAATGACTTGTAGGCCTCTGAAAAACCCTGGGATTCAGGGGATTGCCACCCACTAATTCATTGAAGAATGTAACCGATGAGCAGCAAGTGCATCGATTATCAGTCTTTTCTGGCATAATCGCGCCCCCTTACGAACGGGTCAGAAAACCTTCATGATCGATTTATTCAGCGGACTGGATGCTTGGGTGCTTGTGAGCCTCTTGCTCGCCCTGGCCTTTGTCCTCGCCTTCGAGTTCATCAACGGCTTTCATGACACCGCAAACGCGGTGGCCACTGTTATCTACACCAAAGCCATGCCGCCTCATCTGGCGGTGTTCTTTTCCGGTGTGTTCAACTTCCTCGGCGTGCTGCTGGGCGGTGTGGGGGTGGCGTATGCCATCGTCCATCTGCTGCCGGTAGAACTGTTGATCAATGTGAACACCGGTCACGGGCTGGCCATGGTGTTCTCGTTACTCGCCGCCGCCATCACCTGGAACCTGGGCACCTGGTACTTCGGTATTCCGGCCTCCAGTTCCCATACGCTTATCGGTTCGATCCTCGGTGTCGGCCTGGCCAACGCCCTGATCAACGACATTCCGTTGGCCGACGGCGTGAACTGGCAGAAAGCGATCGACATCGGCGCGTCCCTGGTGTTCTCGCCGATGGCCGGCTTCCTCGTTGCCGCCCTGGTGCTGATCGGCCTTAAATGGTGGCGTCCGCTATCCAAGATGCACAAGACACCGGAACAGCGCCGCAAGATCGACGACAAGAAACACCCGCCGTTCTGGAACCGTCTGGTACTGGTGATTTCGGCCATGGCGGTCAGCTTCGTGCACGGCTCGAACGATGGCCAGAAAGGTATCGGCCTGATCATGCTGGTGCTGATCGGTATCGTCCCGGCGCAGTTCGTACTCGACCTGGGCAGCACCACCTACCAGATCGAACGGACGCGCGATGCGACCCTGCACCTGAGCCAGTTCTACAAGCGCAATGCCGATACGCTGGGTGAATTCCTGGCCCTGGGCAAAAGCGTGGAAGGTGATCTGCCGGAGAAATTCCGTTGCAACCCGCAACAGACCGAACCGACCATCGCCGCCCTGCTCGACACCCTCAAGGGTGTAGCTGACTACCACTCGCTGCCGGCGGAAAGCCGCATCGAAGTGCGTCGTTACCTGCTCTGCCTGGACGACACGGCGAAGAAAGTCAGCAAGCTGCCTGGCCTCGCTGCCCGTGAGAAGGCTGACCTGGACAAACTGCGCAAGGACCTGACCACCACCACTGAATACGCCCCGTTCTGGGTGATTCTGGCGGTCGCACTGGCCCTCGGCCTGGGTACCATGGTCGGCTGGAAGCGCGTGGTACTGACCATCGGCGAGAAAATCGGCAAGCAAGGCATGACCTATGCCCAAGGCATGTCGGCGCAGATCACCACCGCGAGCATGATCGGCCTGGCCAACATCTTCAGCCTGCCCGTCTCCACTACCCACGTCCTGTCCTCAGGCGTGGCCGGCACCATGGTCGCGAACAAAAGCGGCCTGCAAGGTGGTACTGTCAGAACCATCCTGCTGGCCTGGGTCCTGACCCTGCCAGCCACCGTAGCCCTGTCGGCCGGCCTGTTCTGGCTGGCCTCCAAGGCACTGGGTAGCTGATACACCGCTACTGAAAAAGGCGCGTTCCGTGAGGTTCGCGCCTTTTTTATTGCCCGCATTTCGGTATTAGATCGTTCCCACACTCTGCGTGGGAATGCAGCCCGGGACGCTCCGCGTCCCTTTCGATCGCACAAAAAAAAAGGGCGACCAAAGTCGCCCAAAATGCCTTGCGTGCTCATTGCTCCAGAAAGAACTACGGTTTTCTCCGCTTATGCGAATCCTTCCAGATAAAAAATCCAAACCCTGCAAAAAACAGAACCATGAGGCCGACTGTCAGCACTCCGGCGATCACCACGTTATCGAAAAACATGACTGGCCTCCTGGACTTGCCCTGTTGCGATGGGGCTAAGTTAACCAATCGGGCAGGAGAGAAAATTGACCGGGATCAATGCCGCCCGAGACTGGGCGTAAAGGAAGGGAAATAACTGACCTGCATCAACGGATGCAGGGTGTTTCAACGCTTTTTCGGTTTGTTCTTCGGCTTTTTCTTCGCTTTACCCAACGGCATGGCCTGCTCAAATGCCTGGCGCACTTCGTTCAGGCGCTTTTCATTAAGGTCATGAACCCGTTTGGCACGTTCAGAATTGAGGTCGATCAGCTTGTCATCTTGGCTCATGGCGTTCAGTGCATCGCTTGGAAATGAATTCAGCTGCCGGCTAAAGGCGACAGGATTGCGCCAATAATGCGGTCTGGCGCGGGCGCTGACCAGTCTCCGACACTTCAGATCTCGATATCGACCCACAACCCCTGACGTGGCTGACTCTCCATCAACGGCACCACCGGCACGGTATTGTCGGCATTGAGCTCATTACCGGGGATCGCCAAATGCTCTTCAGGATCCTCATCGGCCTCGCGACGGCGCCGCTCCCGTTCCTGTTGCCGACGCTGCTCCTCGCGCAGCTGCAGGCCCGCCTCTTCCGGGTCGCGGTTTTGCAGGTCGATGGTGCTTTCATTGGAGCTTTCCTGCACCGACACCACGGGGGGAATATCCGGGCGCTGGCGGATCGGATCCTGCTGTGAAGTGATCGGCACGGCGCTCAAGGGGAGCATCGGTGGCAGCATATTTTTGGTCTCCTGTCAGCAGGCTGTCGGCTGCGGGGATGGCGACTTGAGCCATCGGTCGAAAACTTGTGACCCAACGCACAGACAGGAGCTGCCGAAGGCTGCGATCTTTTCAGGACTTGAAGATCAAAAGATTGCAACCTTCGGTAGCTCCTATTGAGTAATCCTTTGGCCCTGAAGGCTCATTCCGTTAAGATAGCCCGCTTTTTCAAGGTGGGAGTCAGGCAGCATGGCGCAGCAGTATCAACCGGGGCAACGCTGGATCAGTGACAGCGAAGCCGAGCTGGGTTTAGGCACCGTTCTGGCACAGGACGGCCGCTTGTTGACCGTGCTCTACCCGGCCACTGGCGACACTCGCCAGTATGCGCTACGGAATGCGCCCCTCACCCGCGTGCGGTTTTCGCCGGGTGACTCGATTACTCACTTCGAGGGCTGGAAACTGACCGTACAGGAAGTCGACGACATTGACGGCCTGCTGGTCTACCACGGCCTCAATGGGCAGAACGAAGTGGTCACCCTGCCGGAAACCCAACTGTCGAACTTCATTCAGTTCCGACTGGCGAGCGACCGTCTGTTCGCCGGCCAGATCGACCCGCTGGCCTGGTTCTCCCTGCGTTATCACACCCTGGAACACACCAGCCGCCAGTTGCAATCGTCGCTCTGGGGCCTGGGCGGTGTGCGCGCGCAACCGATCGCGCACCAGTTGCACATCGCCCGTGAAGTCGCCGACCGCATTGCGCCGCGGGTTCTGCTGGCCGATGAAGTGGGCCTGGGCAAGACCATCGAAGCCGGTCTGGTGATCCATCGCCAACTGCTCTCGGGCCGCGCCAACCGCGTGCTGATCCTGGTGCCGGAAAACCTCCAGCACCAGTGGCTGGTGGAGATGCGCCGCCGCTTCAACCTGCAAGTTGCACTGTTCGATGAAGAACGCTTCATCGAAAGCGATGCCACCAACCCGTTCGAAGACACCCAGCTTGCCCTGGTGGCGCTCGAATGGCTGGTGGAAGACGAGAAAGCCCAGGACGCGCTGTTCGCCGCCGGCTGGGATTTGATGGTGGTCGACGAAGCGCACCACCTGGTGTGGCACGAAGACCAGGTCAGCCCTGAGTACTCCCTGGTGGAGCAGCTTGCTGAAACGATCCCGGGCGTATTGCTGCTGACCGCAACCCCGGAACAACTGGGCCAGGACAGCCACTTCGCCCGTCTGCGCCTGCTCGACCCGAATCGTTTCCATGACCTGCATGCCTTCCGCGCCGAGAGCGAAAACTATCGCCCGGTGGCCGAAGCCGTTCAGGAGTTGCTGGACAAAGGGCGCCTGTCGCCTGAAGCGCACAAGACCATTCACGGCTTCCTCGGTAACGAAGGCGAAGCCCTGCTGAGCGCAGTCAACGATGGCGATACCGAAGCCTGCGCCCGTCTGGTCCGCGAACTGCTGGACCGCCATGGCACTGGCCGCGTGCTGTTCCGTAATACCCGCGCCGCCGTGCAGGGTTTCCCGGAGCGCAAACTGCACCCGTACCCGCTGCCGTGCCCGGCCGAATACCTCGAACTGCCGTTGGGCGATCACATCGAGCTGTACCCGGAAGTCAGCTTCCAGTCCCAGCCGGACGCCAACGAAGAAGAACGCTGGTGGAAATTCGACCCGCGCGTCGAGTGGCTGATCGACACCCTGAAAATGCTCAAGCGCACCAAAGTGCTGGTGATCTGTGCCCACGCCGAAACAGCCATGGACCTGGAAGACGCCCTGCGCGTGCGTTCCGGCATTCCGGCCACGGTGTTCCACGAAGGCATGAACATCCTTGAGCGTGACCGCGCCGCCGCCTACTTCGCCGATGAAGAATTTGGCGCCCAGGTGCTGATCTGCTCGGAAATCGGCAGTGAAGGCCGTAACTTCCAGTTCTCGCACCATCTGGTGCTGTTCGACCTGCCGTCGCACCCGGACCTGCTGGAGCAACGTATCGGTCGTCTCGACCGGATCGGCCAGAAGCACGTCATCGAACTGCACGTGCCGTACCTGGAAACCAGCCCGCAAGAGCGGCTGTTCCAGTGGTACCACGAAGCGCTGAACGCATTCCTCAACACCTGCCCGACCGGCAACGCCTTGCAGCATCAGTTCGGCCCGCGCCTGCTGCCGCTGCTGGAAGAGACCGACGATGGCGAGTGGAAAGCACTGATCGACGAGGCCCGCGCCGAGCGTGAGCGTCTGGAAGACGAACTGCACACCGGTCGCGACCGCTTGCTGGAACTCAACTCCGGCGGCGCGGGTGAAGGCGATGCGCTGGTCGAAGCGATTCTCGAACAGGACGATCAGTTCGCCCTGCCGATCTACATGGAAACCCTGTTCGACGCCTTCGGCATCGACAGCGAAGACCATTCGGAAAACGCGCTGATCCTCAAGCCCAGCGAAAAAATGCTCGACGCCAGCTTCCCGCTGGGCGACGACGAAGGCGTGACCATCACCTACGACCGCAACCAGGCGCTGTCTCGTGAAGACATGCAGTTCATCACCTGGGAACACCCGATGGTTCAGGGTGGCATGGACCTGGTGTTGTCCGGCTCGATGGGCAACACCGCCGTGGCGCTGATCAAGAACAAGGCGCTGAAACCGGGCACCGTGTTGCTGGAACTGCTCTACGTCAGCGAAGTGGTTGCCCCGCGTTCGCTGCAACTGGGCCGTTACCTGCCGCCGGCCGCCCTGCGCTGCCTGCTCGACGCCAATGGCAATGACCTGTCGGCCCGGGTGTCGTTCGAAACCCTGAACGATCAACTGGAAAGCGTGCCCCGCGCCAGCGCCAACAAGTTCATCCAGGCCCAGCGCGACCAGCTGACGCCACGGATCAACGCCGGCGAAGAGAAGATCACCCCGCGTCACGCCGAGCGCGTGGCCGAGGCACAACGTCGCCTGGCGGCCGATACCGACGAAGAACTGGCGCGCCTGACCGCCTTGCAAGCGGTCAACCCGACCGTGCGCGACAGCGAACTGGTTGCCCTGCGCAAGCAGCGCGAGCAAGGCCTGGCCATGCTCGACAAAGCGGCATTGCGACTGGAAGCGATTCGGGTGTTGGTAGCGGGCTAAACCGCCCTGCTCCATCGCCAAAAATGAAAAGGCCCGCAGCGATGCGGGCCTTTTTGTTTGCCTTGTCCCGCCCGCCGATCATTCCCACGCAGAGCGTGGGAACGATCAATCCTCAGGCTGTGACCGCAGCACCCTTTGGCTCAACCACCGCCACCAACCCTTCTTTCATCCGCTTGGCATCCCGCACAAAACACCGCGATGCCAAAAACAGAAACATCATGGTGAAAAACAGCGCCACCGGGATCAGGTACATCGCGTCATGCAGGCCGACAGCCTTGAATGCCTCGGTCATCTGCTCGGCACCCGCCGAGAGCATCGCGGTATGGGCGAAGTGATCGGACAGACCGCCCACCACCACCGGCCCCAAACCACCGCCCAACAGATACAACCCGGCAAAGAACAACGCCATCGCCGTCGCCCGCAGGCGTGGTTCGACCACGTCCTGAATCGCCGTGTACACGCAGGTGTAGAAGTTGTAGGCGAATAACCACCCCAGGCTGAATACCGCGACAAATACCCCGATCTCGATCCGCCCGGCATGCAGCGCCCAAGCCGTGCACAACGTCGAAATGATCAGGCTGAACGCGGCGAACAGCAGTCGCCCGTTGGCCACCCGCTGGTGAATCTTGTCGGCAATCCATCCGCCTAATGTCAGGCCGAACAACCCGGTCACTCCGACGATCACCCCGGTCGCCACCGCCGCGTCCTGTAACGGCATCAGAAAATAACGCTGCAACATCGGCACCAGAAACGAGTTGCAGGCATAGGTGGCGAAGTTGAAACAAAGCCCCGCCATCACCAGCCACAGAAAAGTCGGCACCGCCAGCACTCGACGGATCGGCCGGTCCACACGCTCCTGTGAAACCTGCACGCTTTCCGCCGCGCCACGTTTCGGCTCTTTGATGAAGAACATGAAGACCGCCAGGATCAACCCCGGCACCGCCGCGATAAAGAACGGCGCACGCCAGCTGTCGAACGCCTTCACCATCGCACCAATGGTGAAGAACGCCAGCAGCAGGCCCAGCGGCAAGCCGAGCATGAAAATGCCCATGGCCCGCGCCCGACGATGCGCCGGGAACAAGTCGCCGATCAGCGAGTTGGCAGCCGGCGCGTAACTGGCTTCACCGATGCCGATGCCCATCCGCACGATCAGGAAACTCCAGAAACTGCCCACCAACCCGTTGACCGCAGTCAGCCCGCTCCATGCCGCCAGGCCCCAGCCCATCAGTTTGCTGCGCGAGCCAGTATCGGCCAATCGCCCCAGAGGCAGGCCGGCAATGGCGTAAACGATGGTGAATGCAGTCCCGATGATCCCCAGCTGAAAGTCGCTGAGGTGCCATTCCATGCGGATCGGCTCGATGATGATCGCCGGAATGGTGCGATCGAAGAAGTTGAACAGGTTGGCCAGGAACAACAGGAACAGAATGCGCCAGGCATTCGCCGCTTGGGTCGAGTTCTGCATGGGTCCGTCTCTTTTTATTGTTGTTGGGGCCGTCACTGTCCCCGGAACCTCCAATCTAGTCAGGCCCGTCAGGGCTGTCTGTCATTATTCGCAAGGCTGATATCAGCCCATGGCGCCACGCACAACCTGTGGGATCAGTGCTGTCAGGAAGCCAGGTTTTTCACCATCAGTCGCAGACTGGAAAAATACCTCTGCGCCCCCCTTCCCAACGGCATGGCGAAGCCTAGAATAGCGGCCTTGTCTGCCCACCCCGTTCCCATTCCTCCTTTGATCATTGCCCATGTCCGAAGCCAGTCCGTGTCTGAATTGCGGTGCCTGCTGTTCTCATTTCCGCGTGTCTTTTTTCTGGGGTGAATGCACCTCGGCCGGGGGCACGGTGCCTGACGAACTGGTCACGTCCATCAGCCCCAGCCGGGTGGCCATGCTGGGCACAGACTGCAAACCTGTTCGCTGTGTCGGTCTGGTGGGTGAAGTGGGCAGCACCGTGCAGTGCTCGATTTATGATCAGCGCTCCAGCACTTGTCGGGAGTTCGACGCCTCTTGGGCCAATGGCGAGGCGAACGTGGATTGCGATGCGGCAAGGGCCGCGTTCGGGCTGCCCGCCCTGCAGCCTGAATTCGAAACGCCTTTTGAGCAGATCGCCTAAGGCTTGGCAGCGACCGCAATCAAGCCATTCGAAAAATATTTGACATCATTGCGCTATCATCCCCTGCGCTCCGTGTAAGCCCTCTATACTGCCAGCATTCGCCAGCGCGCATGACGCAGGCCAAGATGACTCACAGACGGGACATGCTATGGAGTGGCTTGGTTTGCATTTCATGAGCGGGCTGCCGGAAAGCGGGCAGGTCATACTCAATTGCACCCATAACCCGTTTCTGGTGTTGCTGGCCTATCTGGTCGCCTGCACGGCCGGTTTCGCCACGCTGGACATGACCGAGCGGGTGGGTCATGTGGAAAAGTCCGCCTCTCAACGACTCTGGCGCTGGGTCGGCGCCGGGTGTCTGGCGGGCGGTATCTGGTCCATGCACTTCATCAGCATGCTGGCGTTCCAGGTGCCGATCGAAATCCATTACCACCTGCCCACTACCCTGATCTCGCTGTTGTTCGCCCTGACCGCCTCGTGGCTGGCCATGTACACCCTGAGCCATCCCCAACTGAATTTCTGGCAATACCTGCGGGCCGCGGTGTGGATCGGCCTGGGCATCGCGACCATGCACTACGTGGGCATGGCCGCACTGCGATCGAGTGCGCTGGTCTATTACCAACCCGCCCTGTTCGTGCTCTCCGTCGTGATCGCCATCGGTGCCAGCCTGGCTGCCCTGTTGATTTCCAGTCACTTGCGCGATGACACCGGTGCGTATCATCTACTGCTCAAATACACCGCCAGCCTGGTGCTCGGGGCCGGCATTGTCAGCATGCATTTCACCGGCATGGCATCGCTCAACCTGGTGCTGCCCGACGACAGCCTTCAACCGCTGCCCGGCGACAACAATCACCTGCAACTGGGGCTGACAGTGGCAGTGATGGCGCTGTTGATCATCGGCAGCAGCATCAGTGCCGCACTGGCGGACAAGAAGCTGCAACACAAGGAGTCCGACCTGCAGCGGGTCAACGCCCTGCTCGGTCAACTGGATCAGGCACGCATGTCGCTGCAACAGGTGGCGCATTACGACCCCTTGACCAACCTGCTCAACCGCCGGGGCTTCAACCAGCTCTTCGCCGAAAAACTCATCGAAAAAACCAACGAGGGCGGCATGCTCGCGGTGATATTCCTCGACATCGACCACTTCAAGCGGATTAACGACAGCCTTGGCCATGATGCCGGCGACGAACTGCTCAAAGTCCTCGCCAGCCACATCAAGGCCTCAGTGCGCAGCCACGAAGACGTGGTGGCGCGTTTCGGAGGCGACGAATTCTGCCTCCTCATCAACCTGTACGACCGTGAAGAAGCGCGGCATATGGCCCAGCGCATCATGCTGAAAATGAAGGACCCCATCGAGTTGTCCGGACGGCGCATGGTCATGACCACCAGCATCGGCATCAGCCTGTTTCCGGAAGACGGCAAGACCTGCGAAGAACTGCTGAAGAACGCCGACCTGGCGCTCTATCAGTCCAAGGGCAGCGGTCGTAACGGGTTGCACTTTTTCAGTTCCAACCTGAAAGCCCGCGCCACCCTGGAGTTGCAACTTGAAGAAGAACTGCGTCACGCCCTGCGCGAAGACTCCGGGTTGATGCTGTATTACCAGCCGATCTATGACCTGAGAATCGGCCGAGTCACCAAACTGGAAGCGCTGGTCCGCTGGCAACACCCGGTTCACGGACTGCTGACGCCGGACCGGTTCATCGCCATCGCCGAGGCCAACGGCCTGATCGCCGAACTGGACAATTGGGTATTGCGCAAAGCCTGCGCAGACCTGGGCGAACTGTCCCGCCACGATTGCGAAGACCTCAAGATCGCAGTGAATTGCTCGCCCCTGAACCTGGCGCGAGAAGAACTGGCCGATGAAATCGAACACGCCCTGCGCATCTACGGGGTGACGCCCCAGCGACTGGAGCTGGAGGTGACCGAGAATGCGCTGATGGGCAATATTTCCAATACCCTGGTGTTGCTGCGGCATATTCGCGCCCTTGGCGTTTCGTTGTCGATCGACGACTTCGGCACCGGCTATTCATCCCTGGCCTACCTCAGGCGCCTGCCATTAAACACGCTGAAGATCGACCGCTCGTTCATTCAGGACATCCCCAAGGCGACCCAGGACATGGAAATCGTCCAGGCCATTATCGTCATGGCCCACACCCTGCATTTGCAGGTCGTCACCGAAGGCGTCGAGACCCTCGAGCAATACGACTTTCTCCAACGCCACGGCTGCGATTTCGTCCAGGGCTACCTGCTTAGCCATCCGGTGCCGCTGGCTGAGTTGCGGCCGGTACTGGCCGAAATCAACCAGCACACGCATGCCGTCAATCCGTTGAGTCTGGCTCACGGTACAACTGCACTAACGTCGAAGGATCCTTTTCCAGGAACCCCTGCCCCCCATGGAGGCGCATCAGTTGTGCGGCCAATCCGCTGATCGGCGTGGCCGAACCCTGTTCGCGGGAAAACTTCACGGCGGTATCGAGATCCTTCAGCAACGTACGTACGTGCCATTTCACGGGCTCGAAACGGCTTTCGGCCATTTGCGGCGCGAGAATCTGCAACGGTTTTGAATCGGCGAAACCACCGGCCAGCGCCTCGGCAATGAGGCTGGCATCGACCCCGGAGCGCTCGGCCAGGCTCACCACTTCAGCAATGACCAAGGCATTGCAGGCGACGATCATCTGATTGCAGGCCTTGGTCACCTGCCCCGCGCCGACCGCGCCCATGTGGGTCACGCGCTGGCCAAGGGTCAGCAACACCGGCCGCACGCGCGCCAGGTCTGCCGCCTCGCCACCAACCATGATCGCCAGGCTGCCGGCCTCGGCGCCGACCACCCCGCCGGACACTGGCGCATCGAGCCAACCCATCCCGGTTTTATTGGCCAGTGCTGTGGCCATTTCCCGCGTTGCGGTGGGCTCCAGGCTGGAAAAATCCACCAGCAACTGGCCGCTTTTCGCCCCCTCGGCAACGCCAGCCGCGCCAAACACCACCTCACGAACCACCGCGGTATCGGCCAGGCACAACATCACCACGTCGGCGTGCTGACACAGCTCGGCCGGTGTCGCCACTTGCCGCGCACCAGCCTCGACCAGCGCTGCACACTTGGCCGGGTTGCGGTTCCACACCGTCAGCGGGTAACCGGCCGCCAACAGGCGTCGGCACATCGGCAAACCCATCAGGCCGATTCCGGCGAACCCCAGCGCAGGCAACGTTGCCATCATTTAGCCTCCCCTTGATTAAAGATCATCGAATATTGGCCGATTCATCATGGTTAAGGAAAGGATTCCCCCGAGCGATGTTCAGGCCAAGGCCCTGACGCTTGGGCTACATTCGCGCTAAAAAAGACGCGAGATCCCATTCCGTGATGACTCGATGACACTTGTCGCCGAGCCGACCAGTCCAGGTATATGGCGCACAATGACTTCTAAAAACAATCCGGCCACCGCGGTATCCGACCTGACCCTGAGCCCCGCGGCGAACAGCCCCTCATCGTCGAAGCCATTGCCCCCGTCGCGTCCGCTGTCGACTCAGCAATACCTGTACTTCACCGAAACCAATACCGACCGCATCCTCGACAACCTCGACGGCCTGCGCGACCTGGTGTTCCCGCGCCCGCCCCATCTGGAAGGCGACAACGAACAGCACAACGACCAGGAATTCCCCTCGGTGTGCCTGATCGGCCTGGGCCGCTGCGGTTCGAACATCGCGCTGGACGTGGCGGAGCTGGTGTACAACGCCCGCAAGTTCTACCTCAACGAATTCAACAACGAAGACCGTCCGTCGCCGGATAAACGCTACGCCGAAAAGGGCTACAGCCCGGCGCAGTGGATTCGCAACAACCTGCGCCTGGGGCCGAACAAGGCCACCAAACCGGTATTCCTGGTGGAACCGCTGGTGATGCTCGGCGACCTGGACAAGGACATCGCCGGTCGCATCCGTTTCTCGCGCAAGGGCGAAAAAAGCGGCTTTTTGCGCGACTACAGCAAAATGAAAATCATGGACTTGTCGGAAGTCCACGCCGGTGGCGCCGGTAACGCGCCGATCCTCGGCCAGTACCTGGCCAAGATCATCCTGAACAAGGACACCCAGCGCTTCTCCAGCCCCGACTGGAAGATGATTCACTCGTACCTGATCGACAGCTGCGGGATCAAGGCCAACCAGTCGCGCCTGTACTTCTCGATCTTCAGTGCCGGCGGCGGTACCGGTTCGGGCATGGCCTCGGAATTCGGCCTGGCCCAGCAGCACTCGTACATGAACAAGACGTTCGACACCAAGCCGATGGACGAACACGACGGCAAGAGCGGCCATTCCTTCGTCTTCGAGCCGATCTTCACCAGCGGCATCTGCGTACTGCCGAACATTTCCGATCACCGCAGTGAAATGTCCGAAGCGCTGCACATCAACGCCGGTCGCCTGCTGTGCAAATACCTGTCGGAAGAGTGGGACTTCTCCTACAACTTCGCCAACGAAGACAGCAGCGAAGCCAGCGTCATGGGCCGTATCCGCCCATGGAACGCGATGATGCTGATCTCCAACGACATCATGCGTTATGCCGAAGAAAGCGATGACGGCAACATCCAGAACATCGACGTCAACGCGATGGAAAAGCACGCCAACCAGTACATCTCACAGCAGATCTTCAACATTCTGACGGCGCAGGCGGTCACCACCGACTACGACCAGAACTATTTCCGTCGCGCCGGTATCGACATCGGCGAAACCATTCGCCTGGACGCCAACGACCTGTTCATGAGCCTGGCCGGCCCGGTGGCAATTGCCTACGCCGAGTCCGTGGTGCCGGAAACCCCGCCGCCGAGCAGCGACAAATTCAAGGTGTTCGACAAAGAGCCGCAGCGCTTGAACATCGACGATCTGTTCTTCCGTTCCATCGACCTGCCGCACTTCAACAAAGTCACCCAGGCGATTGAAGGCATCAGCCTGTTGCCAATCGAGTCCAAGCGCTACCGCGCCTCGCTCGAGCAGTACAAGAATTCGGGCTATGACGCGGCCGCCTTGCACGACCTGCACTTCTTCAAGAATTGCTCCTCGGTGGTGTCGATCGTGTCCCTGCCTAAAGACTACAAACTGTCCTACATGGACCTGAACCGGTTGAAGACTCACCTCAACAGCCTGTTCCCCAACACCACGCTCAAGCGTTATGCACTGGTGATCGGCGCCTCGGCCAACCTGTCGCTGACCACCCTGATCGCCAAGAGCCCGTGCCTGTCGGACGACTTCCTGACGCTGATCGTGGCGTTCATCAAGCGTTGCTTCGCAAAAAATCCGTATCGCTTCGACGAAACGCTGGATAACTCGATCCTGGACTTCATCATCCATGAAGACTTCGACGAAGACCGGATCGACGACCTGCTCAACGAATTCGAAAACCCGGCGAAGATCCTCGACACCAACTGGTACGCGATCAAACCGATGTACGAGAAGAAGTACCGCGAGCTGATCAACGACAAGGACAAGTTCGTCTCGATCAATGACATTCGTTTGTCGCGCGATTGCGTGAAGAAGGCGATCAAGTACCTGCGCGAGATCTACCGTCACCGGATTGGCAAGACCAAGGTTATTTCGCTGAATAACCATACGGGCAAGACGGCTTATTGAGGTCGAGCCTTTAACGATCGCAGCCTTGTGATGATCGTTTCCACGCTCCGCGTGGGAACGCCTCAATGGACGCTCCGCGTCCGCTTTTGGGGCGCAGAGCGTCCCGGGCTGCATTCCCACGCAGAGCGTTGGAACGATCACAACACCCAGAAACAATTGAGCAGCCCATCGGCTGCTCAATAAACTGTTCCCGTTACGTTTACGTCACCGTTATACCGGCCTTTCTGTGGCCTTTCTCCACGGCAACGTGCCATCACGCTACTCGGCTACACACTTTTACCCGACAAAACCAAGCACCAAATCAGTGCAAGCATTCAAGCCTTCGCCCTTTCCTGGATCATAATCCACGGCGAAACAACCACGGCCCACAGCTCCGGATCACGCTCGAAAAGATCCAGCGCCCGCGTTTCAGACAGCTTGGCGACCTTGTCGGCGGCCAGCCAGGCAGCGACTTTCTCGCCTTCATCGGTCGCCACCGCCTCCGCCGCAGCAATCAAATCCAGGCCTGGGTCGACCCACAATAGGGCACCCTTGGCGAAGAACGGCTCCAACTCTTTCCAGGTAATAGATGCGGTTTCACCAAGCAGCTTGGCATAGAGGGTGCTAGGTTCTTGAGTCATGGGTTCCTGTCCGCAAAAGAAATCGATGTGAATGATAACGTCGGTGTTGCGCCAGAAAAACCCGGATGCAATTGCGTTACCGATTGAAAAACCCGGGAAAGCCAGGG
Organism: Pseudomonas sp. 05N433; assembly: GCF_056396925.1. Taxonomy (NCBI): domain Bacteria; kingdom Pseudomonadati; phylum Pseudomonadota; class Gammaproteobacteria; order Pseudomonadales; family Pseudomonadaceae; genus Pseudomonas; species Pseudomonas sp. 05N433. Next base: position 270,565 of record NZ_JBFTML010000009.1, read on the forward strand.
AATGCTGCTGCTTCAAGTATTAGCCAGCTAACATCCTGCCGCGATTCTGTCTTTTTCTTTCAACAAAGCGACACCCTCAGGTTTTGCCCCCTGGCGCCAGCTTCCCAGGCTAACAATCGGCGCTCTACACTGTACCGGTACAGTTGCCGGGGGCATTTTCCGGAGGATATCGACGATATCTGACCCGGTTCTGCTGCTACGGCGCCAGGACTATAAAAACTACAACAGTAAGAGTGGAGCACTATGACTAAGGCTACTAAGCAGATTTCAAAACTGTTTGCCGCTATGGTTCTGGCCGGGGTTGCCAGCCATTCGTTCGCCGCCGACACCATCAAGATCGGCATCGCCGGCCCTAAAACCGGCCCGGTCACTCAATACGGCGACATGCAGTTCATCGGCGCCAAGATGGCCATCGAGCAGATCAACGCGAAGGGCGGCGTCGACGGCAAGATGCTCGAAGCCAAGGAATACGACGACGCGTGCGACCCTAAACAAGCCGTGGCCGTCGCCAACAAAGTGGTCAACGATGGTGTGAAATTCGTGGTCGGCCACCTGTGCTCCAGCTCCACCCAGCCAGCTTCGGACATCTACGAAGACGAAGGCGTGATCATGATCACCCCGGCCGCCACCAACCCGGACATCACTACCCGTGGTTACAAGCTGGTGTTCCGCACCATCGGCCTGGACAGCGCCCAGGGCCCTGCCGCCGGTAACTACATTGCCGATCACGTAAAACCGAAAATCGTTGCCGTGCTGCACGACAAACAGCAATACGGTGAAGGCATCGCCACCGCCGTGAAACAGACCCTTGAGAAGAAAGGCGTCAAGGTTGCCGTGTTCGAAGGCCTCAACGCCGGTGACAAGGACTTCTCCTCGATCATCCAGAAGCTCAAGCAAGCCAACGTCGACTTCGTCTACTACGGCGGCTACCACCCGGAGCTGGGCCTGATCCTGCGTCAGTCCCAGGAAAAAGGCCTGAAAGCCAAGTTCATGGGGCCTGAAGGCGTCGGCAACGACTCCATCTCGCAAATTGCCCAGAATGCTTCCGAAGGCCTGTTGGTCACCCTGCCGAAATCCTTCGACCAGGACCCAGCCAACAAAGCCCTGGTACAAGCCTTTGCCGACAAGAAGCAGGACCCAAGCGGTCCGTTCGTGTTCCCGGCCTACTCGGCTGTCGAAGTGATTGCCGAAGGTATCAAGGCTGCCAAGAGCGAAGACACCGCCAAGGTGGCTGAAGCCATTCACAAAGGCACCTTCAAGACCCCGACCGGTGATCTGTCGTTCGACAGCAAGGGCGACCTGAAAGACTTCAAATTCGTGGTCTATGAGTGGCACTTCGGCAAACCAAAAACCGAAGTTTCCCCTCAGTAAGCTAGCGCCATGATTAATAAAGCCCACTGCGCAAGCAGTGGGCTTTGTTTTACGAGATTAATGAGTCAGAGTCCCGCGATCCGGGAGTTGGCTTACCTGAAAATCTTAAAACCGTCACCAGCGGTTCGCTGGCAAACGCTCGTGCGAAGGTGGCCACAGACCACACAGCCCGGGCCGGAACATGACTCCACCAGTGAAATGCGTATCAGGTTTTTAGGAGCGCTGTAATGCCTGAGATCTATCACTTCTTCCAACAGCTGGTTAATGGGATGACCATTGGCAGCACCTATGCCCTTATAGCCATTGGCTACACAATGGTTTACGGCATTATTGGAATGATTAACTTCGCCCATGGCGAGGTCTACATGATCGGTTCCTACGTGGCCTTCATCGTCCTTGCCGGACTGGCCATGCTGGGTATCCATTCTCTGCCGTTGTTGATGACCGCCGCTTTCCTGGCGACCATCGTCGTGACCAGTGCCTACGGCTACAGTATCGAACGGATCGCCTACCGCCCTCTGCGGGGCAGTAACCGTCTGATCCCGCTGATCTCCGCCATCGGCATGTCGATCTTCCTGCAGAACTCCGTACTGCTCTCGCAGGACTCCAAGGACAAATCGATCCCTAACCTGATTCCGGGCAGCTTCAGCTTCGGTCCAGGCGGCGCACAGGAAGTGCTGATCTCCTACATGCAGATCCTGGTGTTCGTGGTGACCCTGGTGGTGATGCTCTGTCTCACCCAGTTCATCTCGCGTTCACGTCTGGGACGCGCCTGTCGGGCCTGTGCCGAAGACATCAAGATGGCCAACCTGCTGGGAATCAACACCAACAACATCATCGCCCTGACCTTCGTCATCGGTGCCGCCCTGGCGGCCGTGGCGGCAGTACTGTTGAGCATGCAGTACGGCGTGATCAACCCTAACGCCGGATTCCTGGTAGGCCTCAAAGCCTTTACCGCGGCGGTGCTGGGTGGCATCGGCAGCATTCCGGGCGCCATGCTCGGTGGTCTGGTGCTGGGGGTAGCCGAAGCATTCGGCGCCGATATATTCGGTGACCAGTACAAGGACGTGGTGGCTTTCGGCCTTCTGGTCCTGGTGCTGTTATTCCGGCCAACCGGCCTGCTGGGTCGTCCGGAGGTTGAGAAAGTATGACTAGGAATCTTAAACAGGCGCTGTTCAGCGCCCTGCTGGTATGGGCCGTGGCCTATCCGGTACTCGGCCTGAAACTGTCCATCGCCGGGATCAACCTCGAAGTGGAAGGCGCCAGCACATCCACGCTGATCATCATCGCCACCTGCTCGGTGCTGATGTTCCTGCGTGTGCTGTTCGACCGCGAATACTCGGCGGCCATGAGCTCCGTGCCCAAGGGCAAACTGATCCCGGCCAGCGCGAGCCACTTCCTGACCCTGCCGACCACCCAGCGCTGGATCATCATGGCGTTGATCGTCGTGGCACTGGTCTGGCCGTTCTTCGGTTCACGCGGTGCGGTGGACATCGCCACGCTGATCCTGATCTACGTGCTGCTCGGCCTGGGCCTGAACATCGTGGTCGGTCTGGCCGGCCTGCTCGACCTCGGTTACGTCGGCTTCTACGCCGTGGGTGCCTACAGCTATGCGCTGCTGTCGCACTACTACGGGCTGAGCTTCTGGATCTGCCTGCCGATCGCCGGCCTGATGGCGGCCACATTCGGCTTCCTGCTCGGTTTCCCGGTGCTGCGCCTGCGCGGTGACTATCTGGCGATCGTGACCCTGGGCTTCGGTGAGATCATCCGTCTGTTCCTGCGTAACCTGACGGGCCTCACCGGCGGACCGAACGGCATCAGCAACATTCCCAAACCGTCGCTGTTCGGCCTGACCTTCGAAAGAACGGCCACCGAAGGCATGCAGACCTTCCACGAGTTCTTCGGCCTGACGTACAACCCGGTCAGCAAGGTGGTTTTCCTCTACCTGGTGGCGCTGTTGCTGGCACTGTTCGCGCTGTTCGTGATCAACCGCCTGCTGCGCATGCCGATCGGCCGTGCCTGGGAAGCCTTGCGCGAAGACGAAATCGCCTGCCGTGCCCTGGGCCTGAACCCGACCGTGATCAAGCTGTCGGCCTTCACCCTGGGTGCCTGCTTCGCTGGTTTCGCCGGTAGCTTCTTCGCCGCGCGCCAAGGGCTGGTCACGCCGGAGTCGTTCACCTTCATCGAGTCGGCCACCATCCTCGCCATCGTGGTGTTGGGCGGCATGGGCTCGCAGTTGGGCGTGGTTCTCGCGGCTGTCGTGATGATCCTGTTGCCCGAACTGATGCGTGACTTCAGCGAATACCGCATGTTGATGTTCGGCGCCTTGATGGTGCTGATGATGATCTGGCGTCCTCAAGGTCTGCTGCCCATGCAACGTCCTCACATGGAGCTGCGTAAATGAGCAGAGAGATCCTGAAAGTAGATGGCCTGAGCATGCGCTTCGGCGGCCTGTTGGCGGTCAACGGCGTAGCCTTGAGCGTCAAAGAGAAACAAGTGGTCTCGATGATCGGTCCCAACGGCGCCGGCAAGACCACTGTATTCAACTGCCTGACCGGGTTCTACAAACCCACCGCCGGCACTATCCAGCTCAACGGTGAAGCGATCGAAGGCCTGCCCGGCCACAAGATCGCCGGCAAAGGCGTGGTGCGGACTTTCCAGAACGTGCGGCTGTTCAAGGACATGACCGCCGTGGAAAACCTGCTGATTGCTCAGCACCGGCACCTGAACACCAACTTCCTGGCAGGCCTGTTCAAGACCCCGGCGTTTCGCCGCAGCGAACGCGAGGCGATGGAATACGCCGAGTTCTGGCTGGAAAAGGTCAACCTCAAGGAGTTCGCCAACCGCCCGGCCGGCACCCTGGCTTATGGTCAGCAGCGCCGCCTGGAAATCGCCCGCTGCATGATGACCCGTCCAAGCATCCTCATGCTCGACGAACCGGCCGCCGGCCTCAACCCGCGGGAAACCGACGACCTCAAGGCGCTGATCGGCACCCTGCGTGAAGAGCATAATGTGACGGTGCTGTTGATCGAACACGACATGAAACTGGTCATGAGCATTTCCGACCATATCTTCGTGATCAACCAGGGCACACCGTTGGCCAACGGCACGCCGGAGCAGATCCGCGACAATCCTGAAGTGATCAAAGCCTACCTGGGGGAAGCGTAAATGCTGCAGTTCGAAAACGTTTCCACCTTCTACGGCAAGATCCAGGCGCTGCACAGCGTCAACGTCGAAGTCCGCCAGGGCGAGATCGTGACCCTGATCGGCGCCAACGGTGCCGGCAAGTCGACCCTGCTGATGACCCTCTGCGGTTCGCCGCAAGCCCACAGCGGCAGCATCCGCTACATGGGCGAAGAGCTCGTCGGCCAGGACTCGTCGCAGATCATGCGTAAAAGCATCGCCGTGGTTCCGGAAGGCCGTCGGGTGTTTGCCCGCCTGACCGTGGAAGAAAACCTCGCCATGGGCGGGTTCTTCACCGACAAGGGCGATTATCAGGAACAGATGGACAAGGTTCTGGGACTTTTCCCACGCCTGAAAGAACGCTTTGCCCAACGCGGCGGCACCATGTCCGGCGGCGAACAGCAAATGCTCGCCATCGGCCGCGCGCTGATGAGCAAGCCCAAGCTGCTGCTGCTTGACGAGCCATCGCTGGGCCTGGCACCGATCATCATCCAGCAGATCTTCGACATCATCGAACAACTGCGTAAGGACGGTGTGACGGTGTTCCTGGTGGAGCAGAACGCCAACCAGGCCCTGAAAATCGCCGACCGTGCCTACGTGCTGGAAAACGGCCGGGTGGTGATGAGCGGGACCGGTGAAGCGCTGTTGACCGACCCGAAAGTACGCGAAGCGTACCTCGGCGGTTAAGCCTTTGCGGTAAACAAAAAACGGCCTTCGGGCCGTTTTTTTGTGCCTGGCACAAACCTCACCGAAGGCCGCTCCTACGGGGCTGTGTATCTTTAGCACAACCTGAATGATAAAGAAGAAGCCCTGTCGGAGGAGCCCCGCCTCATAAACGTCATTGATCTATAGAGTCATCTTGCATATATTTGTATCTACAGACAAACAACAAGTGATCAACATGACAGCAACCTCCCAGGCACAAGGATTCACCAAAGACCAGTGCGTGACTGGTTTGCGAGCAGCTGTAGGCATACTCGAAAAGTGGCAGGCATCGGGCGATCAGGCCTGTCGTATCCTGCGCATTTCCCGCAGTACGTACTCACGGGCAAAGCAACGAGATCCCGATTGGTCCGTAAACCTGGATTCAGACCAGATGCAGCG